>JAHEDN010000136.1 GCA_024641225.1 Burkholderiales bacterium
CGAGAAGCCGCTGCGGCGGCCGCGGATCGGAGCAGATCGCCGGCCGGCCAGGGCGGTAGATGTGCGCCTTCTCGTAGCCGATGTGCTCGCGCGTCGGACCGAGATAGTCCATGTGATCGAGGTCGATCGAGGTGACGATGGCGCAGTCGGCATCGATGATGTTGGTCGCATCGAACCGGCCGCCAAGGCCGACCTCGAGCACCACCGCATCGAACCGCTCGGCCATGAACAGACGCATGATGGCAAGCGTGGTGAACTCGAAGTAGGTGAGCGAAGTGTCGCCACGCGCCGCTTCGACGGATTCGAAATGCTCGATCAAGGCCTGGTCTTCGGCAAGCGCGCCGGCAACGCGTGCGCGCTCGTTGAAGCGCAGCAGATGGGGCGACGTGTACAGCCCGACGCGATATCCGGCGGCGCGCAGGATCGATTCGAGCATCGCGCACGTCGATCCCTTACCGTTGGTGCCGCCGACCGTGAACACCGGACAGTCGAACCCGACGCCGAGCTTTCCCGCCACGGCACGAACGCGGTCGAGCGACAGGTCGATCGTGCGGTGATGCAGTCGCTCGATGCGGTCGAGCCAGTCGTCGAGCGTCAAGCCCGTCTCTCCGTCGGGAGCTCGCGCCGCGGGACGAAGGAGCAATCGGTCAGGACAGCGCTTCTGCCGGCTGGCGCAGCATCAGCGCCAGCAACTGCGCGAGCTCGTCGCGCAGTACACGCCGGTCGACGATCATGTCGATCGCGCCCTTGGCGAGCAGGAACTCAGCGCGCTGGAAGCCCTCCGGCAGTTTCTCGCGCACGGTCTGCTCGATCACCCGCGGACCGGCGAATCCGATCAGCGCCTTCGGCTCGGCGATTACCACGTCGCCCAGGAAGGCGAAGCTCGCCGACACGCCGCCCATCGTCGGGTCGGTCAGTACCGACACGAACGGCAGGCGGGCATCGGCGAGCCGCGTGATCATCGCGGTGGTCTTGGCCATCTGCATCAGCGACAGCAGGCCCTCCTGCATGCGCGCACCACCGGTGCTGGTGAAGCAGACAAAGGGCAGCTTCTGCTCGAGCGCTGTCTGGACTCCGCGCACGAAGCGCTCGCCCACGACCGAGCCCATCGAGCCGCCCATGAAACCGAACTCGAAAGAGGCGACCACCACCGGCAGCGCGCGGATCGAACCGCCCATCACCACCAGGGCGTCGGTCTCGGCCGTCGCCGCCATCGCCTCCTGCAGCCGCTCCGGGTACTTGCGGCTGTCCTTGAACTTCAGCGCGTCGGTCGGCAGCACCTCCTGCCCGATCTCGAAGCGCCCTTCGGCGTCGAGCAGCGCGTCGAGCCGCGCGCGCGCGCCGATGCGCAGATGGTGCGAGCACTTCGGGCAGACGCTCAGCGTGCGCTCGAGCTCGGCGCGATAGAGCACCGACTCACAGCCCGGGCACTTGGTCCACAACCCCTCCGGAACGGTCTTGCGCGAGCCACCTTGCTTGATGCGGGGCGGCAGCAGCTTTTCAAGCCAGCTCATCGATCCTCCGGAGCAGGACTGTGCGTCGTGATCTCATGCGGCCGCAGCGGTCGGGGCCACTTCGTCGATCGCACGGCGCAGTTCGGCGAGCAGCGTGCTCGCTGCCTCGACCGCGCGCTCGCGCGGCACGCTTTCCATTTCCTGGATGATGCGGCTGCCGACCACTACGGCGTCGGCGACGCGCGCCACCGCCTGTGCGCTTGCCGCATCGCGGATGCCGAAGCCCACGCCGACCGGGACCTTGGCCAGCGACTTGATCAGCGGGATTCGCGCGGCGACAGCAGCCACGTCCAGATTTCCGGCGCCGGTGATGCCCTTCAGGCTCACGTAGTAGAGGTAGCCGCTGGCCACCTTCGCCACGCGCGCGATTCGTTCCTCGGTCGATGTCGGCGCCAGCAGGAAGATCGGGTCGATCGCCACCGCTTTCATCGCCGCGGCAAACTCCTCGCTCTCCTCGGGCGGATAGTCGACGACCAGCACGCCGTCCACGCCTGCCTCCGACGCCGCCCGTGCAAACGCGTCACGGCCCATGTGCTCGATCGGATTTGCGTAGCCCATCAGCACCACCGGCGTGCGCGCATCCTGGCGCCGGAACTCGCCGACGAACTGCAGCGTCTGCTTCAGGCCGACCCCCTGCCGAATCGCTCTTTCCGTGGCACGCTGGATCACCGGGCCGTCGGCCATCGGATCGGAAAACGGCACGCCGAGTTCGATGATGTCGGCGCCGGCAGCCGCCAGTCCCCGCATCAGCGGCACGGTAAGTTCCGGTGCCGGGTCGCCGGCAGCGACATAAGGAATCAGGCCCCTGCGCCGCTGCGCGTTGAGCCGGGCGAAGCATTCGGCGATGCGCGACATCAGTGCGCCTTCTTGAATGCGATCGATGCTTCGCGGCAGGAGGCGCGGCAGTAGAACTCGAGCCCGCTCGCCTCGGCGACGATGTGAAGGTCCTTGTCGCCGCGACCGGAAAGATTGACCAGGATGATCCTGTCCTTCGGCAGCGACGGCGCCAGTTTCGCCGCATGGGCGAGCGCGTGGCTCGACTCGAGGGCGGGAATGATGCCCTCGATGCGGCAGCAGTCGTGGAAGGCCGCGAGGGCTTCACCATCAGTGGCGCCCACGTATTCGGCTCGCCCGCTGTCCTTGAGCCAGGCATGCTCCGGCCCGACGCCTGGGTAGTCGAGGCCTGCCGAGATCGAGTGCGTCTCGGTGATTTGGCCGTTCTCGTCCTGCAGCAGGTAGGTGCGGTTGCCGTGCAGCACGCCCGGCAACCCACGCTGCAGACTCGCGGCATGCTTCGTCGTCGTCAGGCCCTCGCCGGCCGCCTCGACACCAACGAGCTTCACCTGCTCGTGCGGGATGTAGTCGTAGAAAATCCCCATCGCGTTCGAGCCGCCGCCGACGCAGGCGATTACGTAATCGGGCTGGCGACCCGTCATTGCCGGCATCTGCGTCAGGCACTCCTTGCCGACCACCGAGTTGAAGTCGCGCACCATCATCGGATACGGGTGCGGGCCGGCGACGGTGCCGATGATGTAAAAAGTGTTCTCGATGTTCGTGACCCAGTCGCGCATCGCCTCGTTCAGCGCGTCCTTCAGCGTGCGCGAACCCGACTCCACCGGCACGACCTCGGCGCCGAGCAGCTTCATCCGGTACACATTTGCCGCCTGGCGGCCGACGTCCTCGGAGCCCATGTAGACGACGCACTGCATGCCGAAGCGTGCCGCGACCGTCGCGGTGGCCACGCCGTGCTGGCCGGCTCCGGTTTCGGCGATTACTCGCGGCTTGGCCATCCGCTTGGCGAGCAGCGCCTGGCCGACCGTGTTGTTCACCTTGTGGGCGCCCGTGTGGTTGAGGTCCTCGCGTTTGAAGTAGATCTGCGCGCCGCCGAGCAGTTCGCTCCAGCGGCGGGCGTGGTAGATCGGGCTCGGCCGACCGACGAAGTGCGCCAGCTCTCGCTGATACTCGGCGACGAAATCCGGATCCTGGCGGTACTTTGCGTAAGCATCGGCGAGTTCGGCCAGCGCATGCATCAGTGTCTCGGCGACGAAAATGCCGCCGTAGGGTCCGAAGTGGCCGTGCTGGTCCGGGAGATCGTAGGGTTTCATGCTGTGTCCGAAGGCTCGGGGTACGTGTGGCGGTCAGTGGCGCGCACGGCAGCGCAGAAGCGCCGCAGTCGCTCTGCGCTCTTGATTCCGGGCGCCTGCTCGACGCCGCTGCTGACATCGACCGCAAACGGGCGCACGCGGCAAATGGCATCCATCACGTTGGTTTCGTTCAGCCCGCCGGCAAGGACCAGTGGCTTCGTCCGCTGCGACGGCTCCGGCAATCGGGTCCAGTCGAACACCGCACCGCTGCCGCCGAATCCCGTCGCCGGCGCGTCGGCAAGCAGCGCAATTGCCGAGGGGAAAGAGTGCGCGGAGTCTAGCAAATCGACCCCGTCGACCATGCGTACCGCCCGCAGATAGGGACGACCGAAACGCTCGCATTCGGCGCGCGATTCGTCACCGTGGAACTGGAGCAGCGCGTTCGGCGCCTGCGCAACACACGCCTGAACGTGATCACTGTCCGCGTTGACGAAGAGCAGCACGGGAGTCACGAAAGGCGGCAGCGCGGCGACGAGTTCGTGCAGGCGCGACGTATGGACGAATCGAGGACTGCGTTCGTAGCAGACGAAGCCCACCGCGTCGGCGCCACAGGCGACGGCGCAGTCCGCGTCCTCGCCGCGGGTGATACCGCAGATCTTTATGCGCGTTCGCCACATGCCGCCGCAATCTCATCGATTGGCATCGGAAGCCCGAAGGCCGGATCGTATTCGACTCCGGTCAGGTACAGCCCCGCCGCCGCAAAGGTCGGCGCCGCCGCGCTGCGGTCGCCACCTTGCAGTACGTCGGCAACCCACTGCGGCGATTGCCGTCCCAGGCCAACGTAGACGAGCGAACCGACCAGATTGCGCACCATGTGATGCAGAAACGCGTTCGCGACGAGACGAAACCGCAGCAAGTTGCCGAAACGCTCGATGCCGAGTTCGCGCAGCTCGCGCACCGGCGACGCCGCCTGGCACTCCGCCGAGCGGAAGGCACTGAAGTCGTGGCGACCGACGAGCAGCGACGCTGCCTGCCGCATCGGCTCCACCGCGAGCGGCCGCGCGAGCCAGCCTGCGCGGTGGGCAAGCAGCGGCGAGCGCACCGGATCGTTGAGCAGCCAGTAGTCGTAGCGGCGGGCGGTGGCTGCGAAGCGGGCATGAAAGGCCTGGGGAACGCAGATCGCCCAGCGCACTGCCGCCGTCTCCGGCAGCAAGGCGTTGACGCCGCGAACCCAGGCCGTCAGCGGACGCTCCACCGGCGGGTCGACATGCACCACCTGGTAGGTCGCATGCACGCCGGCATCGGTGCGGCCGGCGCAGATCGTCGGCACCGGCGCGCCCGCGATCCGACCCAGTGCGTCCTCGACGGCATCCTGCACGGTTCCACCGCCGGCCTGCGTCTGCCAGCCGTGGAAGGCCGCGCCGTCGTACTGAAGACCGAGCGCCAGTCGCATGCCCGCGGGAAAGGGAAAGGAAAAAGGCCGGCGCGAAGCGTACTCGCGCCGGCCTTTCGTTGGTTCTAAGAGCGTTAGCGGTCGACCTGCTTCATCAGGTCAATCGCGGCCTGACGCTGCTCGCGAGTCCCGTCGCGCATCACTTCCTCGAGCAGTTCGCGGGCGCCGTCCCGGACCCCGAGATCGATATAGCCACGCGCCAGATCCAGCTTGGTCGCTATCTGCGAGGCCATCGGACTTCCGGTCATCGCCACCGTCCGCCCAGGCGCCGTGTTGAGCGGGAGTTCGGCGCCGCTCAGGTCGAAGTCGATCAACGGCACCGTTGCCTGATCCGTGTTGGGCGACAGACGCGTCATGCCTTCCGGAAGCGCTGTCATGCCTCCGAGAAGGGTCGAGTGAGGCCCCTCTTCTTCGGCCGGCACGGGCTGCGCGGCCGGGCGCGGTGGCGCGGCGGGGCGCGGTGGCGCGACGGGGGGCGGCGTGGGCCTCCCAGCGGCCATGCCCGAACCCGGTCTAGTCGTCACAGGCGTGCTGGGAAGGCCGAAGTCGAGCGCGTCACCCGATTTCGCTGGTGCCGGCGCTTCTGGCCTGAATGGCACGGTCGGCGCAGCCGCCGGGGGCAGGTTGAGGTCGAGGTCCGGCAGACTCGGAAGTTCTCTCGGGCCACCCGCTGCCGGGGAAAGGTTGAGGTCGTATTCGAGCGGCGCCCCCGGTGCCGGCGCGGTCGCGGAGTCGGGCTCCACGATCTGGGTCGCCGGCATGGCGTTGAGCGCCTCGAATTCGAGCTCGGAGAGGTCGGTCGGCGCTCCTTCTCGCACGGGACGGGTGTCCTGCTTCGTCGTACCGGCACCGGCATCGGCACGCGAATCCAGCGGCAGCAGCGTGTCGCCGCTAATCTGGGTTTCCATGCCGTGCAACGAATCCGGCGACGGACGGGTCACCGCCGGCTGCGCCGTTGCCCCGGCCCTCTGTTCGCCCGCACCTGGCCTGGACGTCCTTCCCTGAGTGGTGGGCGCCCCCGAATGTGGCCCACCCGGCGTCGTGGGCCCACCGAGTTTCAGCTCGGTCATCGAATCCTCGTCGACGAGCGGCACAGTGATCGCGGCAGATGCGCTGAACAGGGGGTTGGATGGATCGAGGGCGCGTCCTATGTCGGCAGCATGTTCCCATTCGTCGCCGTGAGAACCGGTCCGCGTCATCAATTCCTGCGCTAGGCGCGTGAAGCCCACCTTGTCGCCGCGGCGCGCAAGAATCTCCATCAGCTTCACCCGGGCCGCATGACGGTCGGGCTGGTGGCGCAGCGCCTCCTTCAGGATGTCCTCAGCCTGCTCTTCTCGTCCGTAGGCGATGTAAACGTCCGCCTCGGCAACGGGATCCACCTCGGTCGAATCGACTTGCGTCGCCGGCGGAATGAAGCTCGAGTTGAAAGCGCTGACGGCGCCCGTATCGATGCTCTGCCCGCCGGTCTGGCCGAACAGCGAGTTGCCGCGTGCTGCTTCAGCGCTCAGGTCGTAGTCCTCGCGCGCGCCGGCCGACCTGCCCCGGCGATAGACGCCGTAGCCGATCAGGCCGAGGAGCAGCGCGCCGAGAGTGGCGACCAGCGGCAGGTTCGCACTCACGAAGCTTGCCAGCATGCCTGGCGTTTCGACGGGCGCCGGGGCAGGCGTGGGCGCGGGAGGGGCAGCAACTTTCGGCGCCGGCGGCTGCGCAGGCGCTGCGGCCGGAGGTTGGGCGGCG
>JAHEDN010000137.1 GCA_024641225.1 Burkholderiales bacterium
AACGCAACGCTGGCCGAGAAGCCGGAACTGATCAACACCAACGCCTTCGACGCATGGATGTTCAAGCTCAGACCCGCCAGCGCCGCAGATATCGAGGGGCTGCTCGACGCCGCGCGCTACCAGGCCAACATCGAGGCGAAAGAGTGACGGCTTGAGATAGACGCAATCCGTGGGTTCGTAAGGACGTGTCATCCCCGCGAAAGCGGGGATCCAGCGTCTTCGAAGCGAAAGAAGTCGGGTTCCCGCTTGCGCGGGAACGACACCCAGAGAAGCACGATTCTGACCAGGGGATCACCCAGATGAACGACCGACTGCCGCGGCCCCCGCTGGCCAGCCTCGAAGGCCACGACGAATTCGTCTCCCGCCACATCGGACCGAACGACGACGAGATCTGCGACATGCTCGCCGCCATCGGCCACGAATCGCTCGACGCGATGGTCGAGGCGATCGTGCCGGCGTCGATCCGGCTCGATGCGCCGCTCGCGCTCCCGGCAGCGATCAGCGAGCACGAGGCGTTGATGCGCCTGCGAGCGATCGCTGCGAAGAACGAGGTGTTCAAGAGCTTCATCGGCATGGGCTACTACGGCACGCGCACGCCGAACGTCGTGCTGCGTAACGTGCTGGAGAACCCGGCCTGGTACACCGCGTATACGCCGTACCAGGCCGAAATCTCGCAGGGCCGGATGGAGGCGCTGCTGAACTTCCAGACCATGGTCTGTGACCTGACGGCGATGCAGATCGCCAATGCGTCGCTGCTCGACGAGGGGACCGCGGCGGCGGAGGCGATGACGCTCGCCAAGCGCTCGTGCAGGAGCAAGTCGAATCTCTTCTTTGTTTCGGCCGACTGTCACCCGCAGACGATCGCCGTCGTGCGCACCAGGGCCGAACCGCTCGGCATCGAGGTGCAGGTCGGCGACGATGACGCGGCGGCCGCCGCTGACGCGTTCGGCGTGCTGCTGCAGTACCCGGCCAGCACGGGCGACGTGCGCGGGTACCAGGCGATCGTGGAGGCCGTGCACGCACGCGGCGGGCTGGCCACCGTGGCGGCCGACCTGCTGGCGCTCGCGCTGCTCGCGCCGCCGGGAGAGTGGGGCGCCGACATCGTCATCGGCAACAGCCAGCGCTTCGGCGTGCCGTTCGGCTTCGGCGGCCCGCATGCGGCGTTCCTGGCCTGCCGCGATGCCTTCAAGCGCTCGATGCCGGGCCGGTTGATTGGGGTTTCCGTCGACGCGCAGGGCGCGCCGGCGTACCGGCTGACGCTGCAGACGCGCGAGCAGCACATCCGCCGGGAGAAGGCGACCTCCAACATCTGCACCGCGCAGGTGCTGCTGGCCGTGATGGCGTCGATGTACGCCGTCTACCACGGACCGCAGGGACTGAAACGCATAGCGCAGCGGGTGCACCGGATGACCACGATCCTCGCCGCCGGACTGCGGCAGGCCGGACTGGCCGTTTCCGACAGCTTTTTCGACACGATCGCAGTGCGCGGCATCGATGCGGCGAAGGTCCATGCAGCCGCACGAGCGCAGCACGTCAACCTGCGTGAACTCGGCACCGATGCGGTGGGCATCTCGATCGACGAGACCAGCACGCGCGCGGAGATCGAGCTGCTGTGGCGGATCTTCGGCGTGCAGGCGGACGTCGCTGCGCTGGATGCTGCGGCAGGCGACGCGTTCCCGCCGTCGCTGGCACGTCGATCGGCGTATCTGGCGCACCCGGTGTTCAACACCTACCACTCCGAGCACGAACTGCTGCGTTACCTGCGCCTGCTTTCGGACAAGGACCTCGCGCTCGACCGCACGATGATCCCGCTCGGGTCATGCACGATGAAGCTGAACGCGACCGCCGAGATGATCCCGGTGACCTGGCCGCAGTTTGCGCACGTGCACCCCTACGCGCCGGTCGGGCAGGCCGACGGCTACCGGCAGATGATCGACGAACTGGAGCGGATGCTCGCCGAGTGCACCGGCTACGACGCCGTGAGCCTGCAGCCCAACTCGGGCGCGCAGGGCGAGTACGCCGGCCTGCTGGCGATCCGCGCCTATCACCGCGCGCGCGGCGAGTTGCAGCGCGACGTGTGCCTGATCCCGGAATCGGCGCACGGGACCAACCCCGCCAGCGCGCACATGTGCGGCATGAACGTCGTGGTGGTGAAGTGCGACGCCAGGGGCAACGTCGACGTTGCCGATCTGCGGGCCAAGGCCGAACAGCACTCGGCCAGGCTTGCGGCGCTGATGGTCACTTATCCGTCGACCCACGGCGTGTTCGAGGAGGCGATCCGGGAAATCTGCGAAGTCATCCACTCGCACGGCGGGCAGGTGTACACCGACGGCGCCAACCTCAATGCGCTGGTCGGCCTCGCCAAGCCCGGCAAGTACGGCTCGGATGTGTCGCACCTGAACCTGCACAAGACGTTCTGCATTCCGCATGGCGGCGGCGGCCCTGGCGTCGGGCCGGTGGCGGTTCGCTCGCACCTCGCGCCCTACCTGCCGGGACGGCTGGACGGCGATGGCGATGTCGGCATGGTTTCGGCGGCGCCGTTCGGCTCGGCCGGCATCCTGCCGATTTCGTGGATGTACGTGACCCTGATGGGCGGGGCGGGGCTCACACGCGCCACGCAGGTGGCGCTGCTCGCCGCGAACTACGTGGCCAAGCAGCTGGCAACGCACTACCCGGTGCTGTACTCGGGCCGCAATGGCCTGGTCGCGCACGAGTGCATCCTGGATCTCAGGCCGATCAAGGACTCCTGCGGCATTACCGCTGAGGACGTGGCGAAGCGGCTGATCGACTACGGCTTCCACGCGCCGACGCTGAGCTTCCCCGTGCCCGGCACGCTGATGGTCGAGCCGACCGAGTCCGAAAGCAAGGCCGAACTCGACCGTTTCATCGACGCGATGGTGGCGATTCGCGCCGAGATCCGCGAAGTCGAGGAAGGGCGGATGGACCGCGATGACAATCCGCTGAAGAACGCGCCCCACACCGCGGCGATGGTGATGGCAGAAACGTGGGCGCACGACTACCCGCGCGAAAAGGCCGCGTTCCCGGTGCCTTCGCTGAAGCGGCAGAAGTACTGGTCGCCGGTGGCGCGGGTGGACAACGTCTACGGCGACCGCCACGTGATGTGCTCGTGCATCCCGATGAGCGAGTACGCCGAAGACAGCACGCCGGCGCCCGCCTGAGTCACAAGGCCGTCGCCTCGAGCCGGCCGAGCGCAGCCATGAGCCGCAGCGTCGCAGCGAGCCCGCGCGAGCGACCTGCGCCGGCGGAGTGGCGGTCGCTGGCCCGGCTCGTCGCGACCCACGCGTTCAAGTGGGCGCCTGCGCCCATGCAACGCTCGACGCCGGGCCCGCTGCTGTGGCGTCACTGGGTGCAGAGCGTGATCATCGGCGTGCCGAAGACCGCCGCCGACGGCGCCGTGCGCACGGCCGAGCACCGCATACTCGCGCGCGCCGGGCGCGTGTCGGGCTGAGGCATGGGATGGTTCGGACTGCGGCCGAATCGGGCATGCGAAAGGTCGCCGGCGTGCAGGGCGTGCGCATCCTCTTGCTGGCGTGCGTCGTGATGCTGTCCGGCTGCGTCGAGCGCATGTTCTTCTATCCGGACTCGGCCCGGTACGCGCAGCCGCAGCAGTTCGGCCTGCAGCACGAGGACGTGTTCATCACCACCGCCGACGGGCTGCGCCTGCATGGGTGGTGGCTGCCGGCCAGGGGCACCGCCCTCGGCAGCGTGCTTCACCTGCACGGCAATGCGGCCAACATCGGCAATCACCTGCCGCTGGTGGCGTGGCTGCCGGCATCCGGCTTCAACCTGCTGATGCTCGACTACCGGGGCTTCGGCCGCTCCGAGGGCCGGCCGACGCTCGAAGGCGTGGTCGAGGATGCGGCCGCTGCACTTCGGTACCTGCGCGCGCGGCCCGACGTCGACCCTGAGCGCCTGATCGTGCTCGGCCACAGCCTCGGCGGCGCGACAGCGCTGCGCCTGCTGGCGCGCGACAGCATCGGCGTGAGGCTGGCCGTGATCGAGGCCGCCTTTGCCAGCTATCGCGGCATCGCGCGCGACGCGGCGCTGCAGTCGGTGGTGCTGGCGCCGCTCGTGCCGCTGGCACTTCCGGCGTTGCCCGACTCCACACACGATCCGCTCGCCGCGCTGCCGACCCTGCGCGTGCCGCTCGTGATCGTGCACGGCACGGCCGACGAAGTGATCCCGTTCTCCCACGGCGAGCAGCTGGCGGCGGCGGCGCCGGCAGGCACCGAGTTCATCCGCGTCGACGGCGCCCGCCACATGCAGTCGCTGCTGCGCGCCGACGTGCAGCGGCGCGTGGTCGAGGCGATGGTGACGGCAGTGCGGTGACGAGGGTCGTCGCACCGTTTCATGCGGCGATTTCGGCGCTTTGTCGGCGCAGAGGGCACTTAGGGAATATTTAGCAGCGCGGACAGGGTCAGCTGCCTAAACTTGCGCCGTTCTGAACTGAAGGTATGCGGGCCGAAAGGCCCACGTTGCACTTCCAACAGCATGACTTACCGAATCTGGTGGCTGATCGCCTTCTTTGCGCTAGGCATCGGCATCGCGATCGAGATGGAGGCGCCTTCCGGTGTTGAGACCGGGCCGCCGGCGGCCGAAGCGCGGGCGCCGGTCTCCACGGAGCCTCGTGCCGGCGGATTGCCTGCCGCTCCCGCGCATGCTCGTCTGAAGCCCTTTGCACGACACGGCGCCGGGTGACATGCTCCGCCGATGGCGGTAAGCGTCTTCGACCTGTTCAAGATCGGCATCGGACCTTCCTCGTCGCACACGGTGGGACCGATGCGCGCGGCGCGGCTTTTCGCGGCGCGCCTGCAACACGACGGCCTGCTGCCAAAGGTCGACCGCGTCGTGGCCGAGCTCTACGGCTCGCTCGGCGCCACCGGCAAGGGCCACGGCACCGACAAGGCGGTGCTGCTCGGGCTGGAAGGAGAAGAGCCCGACCGGGTCGACGTTGAAGGCATCGAATCGAGGCTCGATGCGATCCGCGGCGCCCGCCGGCTGACGCTGCTCGGCACGCACCCTGTGGCGTTCGATGTCCGCAACGACCTCCTTTTCTACCGCAAGCTCACACTAGATGGCGCGCCGCTGGCGCACGCCAATGGCATGCGCTTCGTCGCCTTCGACAACAGTGGCGGTGAACTGGCCAAGCGCGTCTACTACTCGGTCGGCGGCGGGTTTGTCGTGAGCAGCGAGGTCATGGCCGACGGCTCGGCGCAGAAGCGGATCGCGCCCGACACCGCCATCCTGTGCCATCCGTTCCATACCGGGGAGCAGCTGCTCGAGCTCACACGCCGCGAAGGGCTGTCGATCGCGCAGGTCATGCGCGCCAACGAGCGGCACTGGCGCAGCGACTCCGAAATCGACGCCGGCCTGCTGGCGATCTGGCGCGCGATGCAGGACTGCGTCGCGCGCGGACTGCGCCGCGAGGGCGAACTGCCGGGTGGCTTCCGGGTGACGCGGCGCGCGCCGGCCTGGCATCGTCGGCTGACGTCGAATCCGGAAGCGGCGCTGCGCGATCCGCTGGCCGTGCTCGACTGGGTCAACCTTTATGCGCTGGCGGTCAACGAGGAGAACGCCGCCGGCGGCCGCGTCGTCACCGCACCGACCAATGGTGCCGCCGGCATCATCCCGGCGGTGCTGCACTACTACACGCGCTTCGTGCACGGTGCGAGCGAGCAGGGCGTGCTCGACTTCCTGCTCACCGCGGCGGCGATCGGCATCCTGTACAAGGAGAACGCTTCGATCTCCGGCGCCGAGGTCGGCTGCCAGGGCGAGGTCGGCGTGGCCTGCTCGATGGCCGCCGGCGCGCTCGCCGCCGTGCTCGGTGGCAGCCCGGCGCAGGTGGAGAACGCGGCAGAGATCGGCATGGAGCACCACCTGGGGCTCACCTGCGATCCGGTCGGTGGGCTGGTGCAGATCCCGTGCATCGAGCGCAACGCGATCGCCAGCGTGAAGGCCATCAATGCCGCGCGCATGGCGCTGGCCGGCGACGGCACGCACTTCGTGTCGCTGGACCAGGTGATCAAGACGATGTGGGAAACCGGCGCCGACATGAAGACCAAGTACAAGGAAACGGCGCGCGGCGGCCTGGCCGTCAACGTGATCGAGTGCTGAGCCGGGTTCTCCGGCACCTGCCGGCGGGCTGGTGAAGCGCGTCCTCCATGTGCAAAGCGGTCGCGGCGCGGCATGATCGCGCCTGGTCTTTCCGACTGAACGCGCAAGGGGACTCGAGATGCTGATCAATTGCGTTGTGTACCAGCAAAGAAGGAAGGTCCGCGACATCCCGATCGAGGAGATCGGGTCGTGGGTCGGCCGCGGTGACAGCGTCGTATGGGTGGCGCTGAAGGATGCCGCCGACCGCGAGCTCGCTGCGATGCAGGCGCAGTTTCATCTGCACGAGCTGGCGGTCGAGGACGCGCAGCACGGCCATCAGCGTCCGAAGATTGAGGAATACGGCGATCTTCGCGGTGGCGACGACGATCGTCGGCATCTGGGGCATGAACTTCGAGTACATGCCGGAGCTGAAGTGGACCTATGGCTATCCGTTCGCTGTGGCCCTGATCGGCGTGGTCTGTGGCGTGCTGTATTACCGGTTCCGGCGCGCGAAGTGGCTGTAGTTGCCGTCGACTTCGCCGACAGGATGGCCGCGCGGAGGTGCAGCGCACGGCGGGACGCCGGACGGCGCCGCTGCCTTGCTGCCGGGGGCTGACGGTCCGTCAGCCCCCGGGCGAGAACCGCATCAGCCCGGCCATGCCCGGGCTGGCCG
>JAHEDN010000138.1 GCA_024641225.1 Burkholderiales bacterium
AGGACGGTGATCGAGTCGCCGATGTCGTAGCGGACGAGGGGCTGCGCGCGGTTGGCGAGGTTGGTGAGCAGCGTCGTGTGCGAAGGCTCCCCCGGAGGCACCGGCCGGCCGTGTGCATCGATGCCCTCGAGCAGCACCCAGTCGGCGTTGACGTGCAGGCGGTCATGCCGGCACGGCCAGGCGATCGACAGGAACTCGGAGGCACCGTAGGCCTCGAGGACGCGGCAGCCGAAGACGTGCATGACCTGCGCCCGCGTCGCCGCGCTCAGAGTTTCGCCGCCGCACCACAGTTCGTCCAGCGACAGGTGCAGCCGCCCGGCGCACTGCTCGTCGGCCAGCAGCTCCGCCACCGTCGGGTAAGTCGCCAGCAGCGTCGGACGGTAGGCGTTCAGCTGCTCGACGAGGTCCGGCAGCGGCTGCAACACCGAGAACGGGCGAACGAACGGCGCCAGCAGTGGAAAGTTGCGGCGCAGCCGTTGCACGGTCGAAATGCCGGCGAAATGCCCCTCGACGGCGGAAACCATCGCGTAGCGTTCACGGGCCAGGAACGGACTGGCGGGCAGCGGGGCAATCGAGAGGTCGCGGAAGCGCAGCAGTTCCAGCGCGTCATAGACGGCCAGCGCGTCGCCGTCGTGCACGAAGATGCCCGGCACGCCGGTCGAACCCGAACTCGTCCACACGGCGTAGTGCCCCGCGAAGGGCCAGCCGATTCGCGTCGGGTCGGCGAGAAAGGCATCGATCGTCAGGCGGCTCAAGTCCCTGTCGGCGAGAGTGGCCGGCAGGTCGGCCATCAACTGCGACTTGCTCAGGACCGGCAGGTCGGCAAGCTTCAGCGTCGAGGTGGGGCCCAGGTCCCGGTACAGCCGCTGATACAGCGGCACATGGGCCCGCGCAAAGCGAAGCAGCGCAGTGAGCCTCGCGCGTGCCCGGCGCGCGAGCCCGTCGCAGTCGAGCCAGGTGCCCGACCACACATCGGTGACTGCCCTGGCGAAGTGCCTCGCGTCGAAGTACGCCGGCGGCGCCGGCAACGCCGGGAATTCCTCGTGAAACGCAACCCGACGGCGCCGCTGCGGCGTTGCGCTCGTCGTCCGTGCCATCTATAGCGCTCCTGGTCGCTGCACCAGCCGCCGGCGGAAACATCCTTCCGCTCCCGTCACGCTCTCCTGTTACCGCGCCGGACGGCAGGCCGTCTTGATCTCCGCCAACACGCGCGCCGCTCGGCATACCCGCATCCCGTGTGCGCGCTGCGGCGGGCGATACGGCTGAGCATGCGCTGACCGTCATCAACAGGACCGGCGCCGACGCTCCTACAGTGTGCTCTGAATGACGGCGGAGGTGAATGATGGATAACGTCAGTCACGAACAACTGGCTGGAGATGTCCGGCAGGTCCTCGATGACGTCCAGGCGCTGCTGGCGCAGGCCGCGGAAACCAGCGGCCAGCAGGCGCAGGAGCTACGTAGTCGTGCCGCCGAGCAACTCAAGCGCGCGCAGGCACGGCTGGGTGAACTACAGCACGGCGTCGTCGAACGCTCGCGCGCCGCGATGCATGCCACCGACGACTGGGTGCACATGCACCCGTGGGGTGCCGTCGGACTGGGCGCTGGCGTCGGCTTCCTGATCGGGCTGCTGGTCGCGCGTCGCTGAACGTCCGCGCGGCCGCAGGTCAGCGCACGGCGACCTCGACCAGGCAGTCGTAGAACGTCGGCGCGCGGCCGATGTCGGTGAGCGCCTGGCTGGTCACCTCGTTGGCGTTGCGGCCATCGGCGGCGAGCTTCTTCCACCAGATCGACAGCGCCACGACGACCCCCGCGCGGGCGCGGTCCGTCACGCGGGCGACCAGTTCGAACTCGCCGCGATCGTTGAAGACACGCACGTGGTCGCCATCGGCGATGCCGCGGAGTGCGGCGTCGCGTGGATGGATCTGCAGCGTCGGCTCGCCCTCGGTATCACGCAGGCTCGTCACGTTAACGAACGTCGAGTTCAGGAAGTTGCGCGCCGGCGGCGAGATGATGGCCAGCGGGAAACGGGCTGCCCGACGGGGGTTGCTGGTCGGCCCCTCGTTCGGCGGCACGTAGTCAGGCACCGGATCGACGCCGAGGTCGGCCAATGCCTGCGAGTAGAACTCGCATCGCCCGCTTGGTGTCGGGAAACCGCCCTGTGCGAACGGCGCGTAGGGCAGCGGCACGTCGAGCCGCTGCCAGCCGGCCTGCTTTAGCTGTTCCCAGTCGACCTTCGCCGTCGTGCCGCTGCGCCGGAACGCCTGCGCGGCCAGTGCGTCGTCGGTTTCGGCGAAACAGGGATCGGTGAAACCCATCTTTGCAGCGAGGCGGCGGAAGATTTCCGCGTTCGGCAACGCCGCGCCGAGCGGCTCGATCGCCGGATTGTTGGCCAGCACGTACAGATGGCCGTAAGACTTGTGCACGTCGAGATGCTCGAGTTGGGTGGTGGCCGGCAGCACGTAGTCGGCGTAGTCGGCGGTGTCGGTCCGGAAGTGCTCCAGCACGACGGTAAACAGATCTTCGCGCGCGAACCCGGCGGCGACCGTGCGCGAATCCGGCGCCACGGCGACCGGATTGCTGTCGTAGACGATCAGCGCTTCGATCGGCGGGTCGGCGTGCGCGAGCGCCTCGCCGATGGTGCTCATGTTGACCGTGCGCGGGCTGCGCCCGGCGAGCAGCCCGGGCCGGTACAGCCTGTCGCCATCAACCTCGGCGACGCCGCTCGAAGACAGCAGCACGCCGCCGGCGGGATCGCGCCAGTGGCCGGCCAGCGCCGGCAGGCAGGCCACCGCACGCACGGCATTGCCGCCGCCGGCCACGCGCTGCATGCCGTAATTGAGCCGGATTGCCGCCGGGCGGATGTGCCAGTAATCGCGCGCCAGCTGCTCGACCTCGGAGGCCGAGATGCCGCAGATTTGCGCCACATCGTGAGGAGGGAACCCTTCGGCGCGCGCCGCCAGCGCATCGAAGCCGAGCGTGTAGCGGTCGATGTAGTCGCGATCGAGCCAGCCCTCGCGGATCAGCACGTGCGCGATGCCCAGCGCCAGCGCACCGTCGGTGCCGGGAAGCAGCGCGATGTGCTGATGGCACTTTTCGGCAGTGTCGGAGCGGTACGGATCGACGGCAATCAGCTTGGCGCCCCTGCGCTTGGCCTGCTGCGCGAAGCTCCACAGGTGCAGGTTCGACGCGATCGCATTGGTGCCCCAAAGGACGATCAGCCGGCTGTCGGCGAAGGCCTCCATGGCCGGGCCGGTGCGCGTGCCGAGGGTGTAGGTCAGCGCCTCGCCGCCGGCGGTGGCGCAGATCGTGCGATCGAGGAAGCTGGCCCCGAGCTTGTGGAAGAAGCGGCTGGCCATCGCCTCGCCCTGCACCAGCCCCATCGTGCCGGCGTAGGAATACGGCACGATGCGCTGCGGATCGACAGCGGCAATGCGCTCAAGCCGGCCGGCGATGTCGTCGAGCGCCTCGTCCCACGTCACCTGCACGAAGCGGCCCACGCCCTTGCGGCCGACGCGCCGCAGCGGATGGAGGATACGGTCGGGGTGATAGGTGCGCTCCAGATAGCGGCTGACCTTGGTGCACAGCACGCCGTGGGTCGTCGGGTGCGACGGATCGCCGGCGACCTTGACCGCGACGCGCCTGCCGTCGATTTCACGCACCGTCACCAGCATCGCGCAGGTGTCGGGACAGTCGTGCGGACAGGCCGCGCGGACGATGTGCTCCGCCGGTGCTGCCGCTGGCAACTGCATCGCGCGGCCTCAGCCCGCCGGCGGCGCGGCCTCGGCCAGCCGCTCGAAGAACTGCTCGCAGGCGGCGACCTGACCGTAGGTGATGTACTCGTCCGGCTTGTGCGCCTGCGCGATCGAGCCCGGGCCGAGCACGACGGTCGGGATGCCGATGCCCGAAAAGACGCTGGCCTCCGTGGCGAAGCTGACCGCACCGGTGCCGAGGTGCTGCGTGCGCGCCAGTGCCTGCGCCCACTTCACCACCGGCGCATCCGGCGCGATGCCGAAGGCGGGAAGGTCCATGCCCATCTCGAAGCCGATGTCGGCTTCCGGCGCGACCGCGCGCATCTCCGGCAGCAGCGCGCTGGCGTACTCGAGGATCTGCGAGCTCATTGCGTCGTGCGGCGTGGCCGGGATGTTGCGCATCTCGAAGAAGAACTCGCAGTCGCGCGGCACCACGTTGGTGGCGATGCCGCCGCGGATGACGCCGGTCTGCAGCGTCGAATGCGGCACCTCGAAGCGCCCGTCCATCGGCTCTTCACGCGCCATCCTGGCGGCCAGCGCGCGGATGAAGCCGATCACCTGCGCTGCATATTCGATCGCGTTGACCGCGGTCGGCGTCAGCGACGAGTGCGCCTCGCGGCCGCGCACGCGGCAGCAATAGTCGCGCTTGCCCTTGTGGGCGACGATTGCCTGCATGTCGGTCGGCTCGCCGATCACGCAGCCGGCCGGCTTGATGCCGCGCTCGGCAAGATCGGCGACCAGGCCGCGCACGCCGAGGAAGGTCGTCTCCTCGTCGAAGGTCAGCGACAGGTGCACCGGCAGTCGCGACTGCGCAGCGAGGAAGCGCGGCGCCCAGGCCAGCGCGATGGCGATGAAGCCCTTCATGTCGGCCGTGCCGCGACCGTGGATGCGACCTTCGCGGTGCGCCGCCTTGAACGGGTCACTCGCCCAGTCCTGGCCATCGACCGGCACCACATCGGTGTGCCCCGAAAGCACGATGCCGCGCGTCTTCGCCGCCGCCTCATCGTCGGCGAGCGTGCAGAACAGGTTGGCTTTCTTTTCGGTGCTGTCGTAGACCAGGTGCGGCTTCAATCCGAGTGCGGCGAGATGGTCGCGCGCCAGTTCGATGAGCCCCAGGTTCGAATCGCGGCTGACCGTAGGAATGGCGATCAGCCGGTCGATCATCTCGAGCGCGGCGGCCGAAGGAGCGGCAGTGGTTTCAGCGAGCGCAGACACGGCGGGACTCCGCAAGGTGGCAATTGCGGCCATTGTAGGAAGGTCGCGGGCCGCAGGGCGCTCAACACGTATCGGCCGGCGACCCCGGTCCTGCGACCGCGCCGGCGCGCGGCGGACGGTCGAGTACGAAACCCAGCTCGCCCTTCGGCGTCATCCCGGTTTCGCGCCAACCGGCTGCCCGGTAGAAGCCCACGGCTCGCGTGCCGGCCTCGGTGGTCAGCCACAGGCGCTGCAGCCCCTGCGACCACAGCCATTCGACCATCGCCTCGTGCAGTCGGCGGCCGTAGCCGCGGCGCTCGTGCCGCGGATCGACGAACAGCGCCCAGATGTTGCCGATCGATGCGTCGCCGATCGCGAACGCCACCACCTCGCCGTCGACCTCGATCACCCAGCCGCGTCCGAGCAGCTCGAGGTGGCGCCGGACCTCCTCGTCGCTTATGCGGCGCGACCGCAGCCGGTTCTCGCGCACCGCAGCGCGCACGCGCTGGACGGCGACGATGTCGTCAAGGCGTGCCTGGCGGAGGATTCCGTCCGCGCTCATCCGCCGCCCCGTCGGCCCGGCGGCCCATGGGCCGGTTTCATTGAATTGCGTAAGCTCTCCGGCCTGTCCACAGATGCCGCCCGACTTGCGCACATGAATCTCATCGACCGCATTGTGCAGTTCCGCACCGAGATCCAGGCGATCCGCCGCGACATCCATGCCCACCCGGAGCTCGCCTACGAGGAGCACCGCACCAGCGACAAGGTCGCGCGGCTGCTGGCCGGCTGGGGCATCGAGGTGCACAGCGGCCTCGGCGGCACCGGCGTGGTCGGCGTGCTGCGCAACGGGAAAGGCCAGCGCTCGATCGGCCTGCGCGCCGACATGGACGCGCTGCCGATCGCCGAGGCCAACCGTTTCGACCACGCTTCGCGGCACGCCGGCCGGATGCACGCCTGCGGCCACGACGGCCACACCGCGATGCTGCTGGGTGCGGCGAAATACCTCGCCGAGACGCGGCCTTTCGACGGCACCGTGAACTTCATCTTCCAGCCGGCCGAGGAAGGCGGCGCCGGCGCGCAGAAGATGATCGACGACGGCCTGTTCGAAAAATTTCCCTGCGACGCTGTTTTCGGGATGCACAACTGGCCGGGCATCAAGGTCGGGCAGTTCGCCACGACCCCCGGACCGATGATGGCGTCCGGCAACCGTTTCGAGATCACCGTCACCGGCAAGGGGGCGCACGCGGCGATGCCGAACCTCGGCGTCGACCCGGTATTCGTCGCCGTGCAGATCGTCCAGGGTCTGCAGGGCATCATCACCCGCAGCAAGAAGCCGATCGATTCGGCGGTGCTGTCGGTCACCATCATCAAGGCTGGCGACGCAGTCAATGTGGTGCCCGACACGGCCTTCATCAGCGGCGGCGTGCGCACCTTCGAACCGGCAGTCACCGACCTCATCGAGGAACGGATGCACCGCATCGCGCAACTGACCGCCGAGGCCCACGGCGCCAGCGCACAGGTGAAGTTCGAGCGTTACTACCCGGCGACCGTCAACGATCCGGCGCAGGCGGCGTTCGCGGCCGAGGTGGCCACAGAAATGGTCGGCGCCGAGAACGTGTTCGCCAGGTGCGAGCCGACGATGGGCTCGGAGGATTTCTCCTACATGCTGCTCGTGCGGCCGGGCGCGTACATCCAGATCGGCAACGGCGACGGCTTGCACCGCCTGACCGGCCATGGCGAGGGGCCGTGCATGCTGCACAACGCGAGCTTCGATTTCAACGACGAGTTGATCCCCGTCGGCGCCACCTTCTGGGTCCGCCTGGTCGAGAAGTTCCTG
>JAHEDN010000139.1:0-1835 GCA_024641225.1 Burkholderiales bacterium
AGTCGGGCGGCACCGCCGGACTGGCGATCGGCATGGCGGTCGCCATGGTGTTCCTGATCCTCGCCGCGCAGTACGAGCGCTGGTCGCTGCCGCTTTCGGTGCTTCTGGCGCTGCCGTTCGGCACGTTCGGCGCGCTGGCCGCGGTCTGGCTGCGCGGACTGAGCAACGACGTGTACTTCCAGATCGGGCTGGTCACGCTGCTCGGACTCGCAGCGAAGAACGCGATCCTGATCGTCGAGTTCGCCTCGCAGAAGCGCGAAGAGGGGTACTCGACGACGGCCGCGGCGATCGAGGCGGCACGGCTGCGCTTCCGGCCGATCATCATGACGTCGCTGGCGTTCATCCTCGGCGTAGTGCCGCTGGCGTTCGCCACCGGCGCCGGCGCCGGCGCACGGATCTCGGCCGGCACCGGGGTCATGGGCGGCATGCTGGCGGCGACGTTCATGGCCATCTTCTTCGTGCCGTTCTTCTTCCGCCTGATCACCGACCGCAAGCTGACCGAGCCGCGCACCGAGGCCGAGCTGCGCGCCGAAGTCGCCGAAGACGAACGGCGCAGCGCCGAACTGCACGCAAAGGCCGTGGCACAGGTCGCGGCCCACTCATCGGCGCGCGGAGGTCCGCACGATTGAGCGCCCGCGCGCATGCGCGCAGGCCGGGCGTCGCCTGGTTTTCTTCTACAGCAGCGGCTCGATCGGCAGCAGCGAGAAGAACCGGACGCCGAGGCGCCGCCAGATGCTCGTTTGCGGATCGGTTGCGTAGCGCATTTCACCGCCCGCCTCCTGGCTGACCCATTCGATCGCGGGCCGATCCGCGCCTTCGGCTGGCTTCAGTTCGAGTCGGTAGGTGAACTGCGGCAGCGTGACTTCCAGCCGCTGCGCGACGTCGCCGGCGAGCGCGGGGACGCCGATCATCACACCGATCTCGGTGTTGGTGAACACCGAGCGCGGGTCGACGTTCATCGATCCGACGAACAGCGACTGCCGGTCGAATGCCAGCGTCTTGGCGTGCAGCGAGGCGCGCGAAGAACCGCGCAGGCCGGTGCCGGCGTCCTTGCGCTCGCGGCGCCGCTGCTCGCGTGTCGCGGTCGGCTTCACTTCATACAGTTCGACCCCCGCCTCAAGCAGTGCCCGGCGATAGCGGCTGTAGCCAGAGTGCACGACGCTGACGTCCGTCGAGGCGAGCGAATTGGTGACGACGCGCACGCGCACGCCGCGCTCGCGCAGCCTGCGCAGTGCCTCCACGCCATCCCTGCCCGGCACGAAGTACGGTGAGACCAGGACGAGCTCTTTGCGCAGCGCTTCGAACTCGGGAAGCATCTGCGCCAGCACATGCTCTTCCTTGCCGGCCGTCGCGCCGGGCTCGCTGATCTTGGCAGGGTCGTCGTACAACACACGCACCTGGCCGAAGTGGAACGGGATCGCGGCGTCTGTCAGTTGCTGTGCCAGCGTGCTGACCCGCAGGCGGTCGGAATAAGCGGTTTGCCGCTGCGCATCGGCGAAGTTCTGCAACTGCGCGCGGGCGGTATCGAGTTCGGCGGCCGACAGTTGCGCTCGGCTGAGCGCGCCGATCGGCCAAACCTGTGCGCTGTTCCAGTAACGGTCGAAGCCGTCGGAGACTGCGCTGACGGCGGCGCCGATGACCAGAGCGTCGAGATCGCCGAAATCGAGGTCGGCTCGCGCCTCGTAGTACTCGTCGCCGACGTTGCGTCCGCCGACGATCGTCGCCTGGTTGTCCGCCGTGAACGACTTGTTGTGCATGCGGCGGTTCACGCGCGTCAGGTCGGCGAGGATGCCGAGCAGCCGCATCGACCGGTTGGCCACCGGATTGAACAGCCG
>JAHEDN010000139.1:1845-6726 GCA_024641225.1 Burkholderiales bacterium
CAGCCGGACTTCGACGTTCGGGTGCGCATCGATCATCAGCAGCGCGTGGTCGTCGGCGGCAGTGCCGAGGTCGTCGAGCAGCAGGCGCACGCGCACGCCGCGGTCGGCCGCGCGCAGCACGGCGTGCAGCAGCAGGCGCCCGGTCGTGTCGCCGTGCCAGATGTAGTACTGCACGTCGAGGCTGCACGCCGCCGCCTCGGCCAGCGCCAGCCGGGCGAGGAACGCATCGGTTCCGCGCTCGAGCAGGTGCACGCCCGAGGCGCCCGGATGGGGTGCCAGCAATCGCGCGCTGGCCCGGCCGAGCGCGGTGCCGGCGGTGTCGGTCAAGGCATGGGACTCCGTGCGCGGATACTCCGCGGGCAGCGTAGCGCAGCCGGCCAGCGCGATCGCGGCGGCGATCATCGGCGCGGCGAAGCGGGCGTGTATGGGAATTTTCAACCGGAAGGGCGTCGCCTCGCTGCCATTTGAAATCAAACGTCCCGGTCTCCACAAGCTCGACTTCCGCTCGTCGATCCGCGATTGGAGGATGCGTCGATCGCGGATGATTCATCGCCTGTCACTTTGTTTGCGCAGCCACTACTTCCAACTCGACCGCGCACTTCGGCCGCTGCCGCGGCGATTTGGGCGAGGTCGCGCAGCTGGGCGACGCTCATGCCCTCCTGCATCGGCGGCGCCTGGTGCGACCGGACGCATCGACGGCCCTTGCCGACGATGCCGGTGCACGGCGCGCACTGGTGGCGACTTTTCCCTGCTTATGACCTGGTTGTCGCATCGTGGTGTGAGCCGCAGTCCCGTGGTCGGGTCTTCAGGGATGCGATCTTCGGTCCATTCCGCTGGAGGGGCGGCGAGATAAGTGGTTCGCCGGCGCTGTCCGACGGCGGCGCTGCTCTCGCCGGCAGTGCGAACATCGTCCTCGCCGAGACGGGCGAGTCAGGCGCCGAAGCGGGATTCCCTGGAGGCTCCGGCGAGGGATCGACCGGCTGAGTTTGAAACGTCGAATCTGTTTACACACTATCCGAGTGGGCATGCGGGGTTTGTCGACAAATCAAGTTCTTACGCGCGAAGGTGTGAACCTTGCTTGCAGGTAGTCTCACGGGCATTTTCGGATTCGCGCGATAGAGATGACCTACGAACTATGCTTTCTGTCCGGTGCAGAGCTTGCGACGAGATACTGTCGCGGTGAACTCTCCCCGGTGGAGGTCGCGGGCGCGGTGCTCGACCGCATCGAAAGCGTCAATCCGCGTGTCAACGCCCTGTATTTCGTCGACCACCAGGGCGCGCTGGCAGCGGCGCGGGATGCCGAGGAGCGCTGGCGGCGCGGTGAGTCGCTTGGCAAGCTCGATGGCGTTCCGGTCACGCTCAAGGACAGCATCCCGGTCGCCGGCATGCCGATGCTAAGTGGCACGCAAGCTTTCGCGGGCCGGCCGGCGTGCGATGAGGACGCGCCGCTGGTTGCACGCTTGCGCGAAGCCGGCGCGGTGCTGATCGGCAAGACCACGATGCCCGACCTGGGCATGATTCCCGCGAGCGTAAGTTCAAAGCACGGCGTGACGCGCAACCCGTGGCACCTTGAACGCACCGCCGGCGGCTCGAGCGCGGGCGCTGGCGCAGCGGTTGCCGCGGGTCTTGGCACGCTTGCAGTCGGCTCGGACATGGGCGGGTCGGTGCGCATCCCGGCGTCCTTCTGCGGAATCGTGGGCCTGAAGCCGAGCTACGGACGGGTGCCGCTTGCGCACCCCTGGCAGGCGCTGGTCGCGGGACCGATGGCGCGCACGGTGGGCGATGTCGCGCGCCTGCTGAACCTGATCGCGCGTCCCGACGCGCGGGACTACACCGCACTGCCGTGGGACAACCGCGACTATCTGGCCGACCTTGACGCCGGCGTGCGCGGACTCCGGGCCGGCCTCATGCTCGACATCGGCTTCGGTATCCCGGTGCAGCACGAAGTGCGCGCACGGGTGCAGGCAGCGTCGGCGGCGTTCGAGCAGCTGGGGGCGTCGGTCGAGACGATGCCGCCGATGTTCGACGAAGATCCCGAACCGGCCTTCGATCGCATGGTGCAGGCCTATGCGTGGGCGGAGTTCAACACGCTTTCGCCGGAGCAGCAGAGTCACGTGATGCCCGAGATCGCCGACTGGTGTCGGGAGGGCGAGACGCTGAGCGCCGTCGCGTTGACCAGCGCCACGGTCAGGACCGGAGAGATACGCCGGCGCGTGATCGACGCCACGGCGGGCTTTGACTTTGTGCTGGCGCCCACCATGGCGATGGAGCCGTTTCTCGCCGATCTGCCGTGGCCGACCGGCGGCAGCCGACATAATCCGTTCTGTTTCCCGTTCAACCTGTCGGAGCAGCCTGCCGTGTCAATTTGCTGCGGCTTCACCTCGAGCGGCCTGCCCGTCGGCCTGCAGATCATCGGACGGCGTTTC
This sequence comes from Burkholderiales bacterium, assembly GCA_024641225.1. Lineage (GTDB taxonomy): Bacteria > Pseudomonadota > Gammaproteobacteria > Burkholderiales > Burkholderiaceae_F > JADJWR01. The sequence goes on from JAHEDN010000139.1 coordinate 4,272, forward strand.
GACGACGCGGGCGTGCTGCGCGCCGCTCGCGCTTACGAGGCGGCCCGTCCACCGCTTCGTGAACTGCCGCCGCTGTAAGCAATTCGCGGCGAGCCACAGCCATGGTGAAGAACACGAACGGCAGCGCAGACCGGAGCGGCCCGGATGCCGGCCCGCAGATTCTGCTGCTGAACCCGGCCAACACGCCCGCCCAGCACAAGGCCTTCGAGCCCAACATTTACGCGAATCTGGGCCTGGTCACCCTCGGCACCTCGCTCCAATGCGCGCTGCGCGAAAGAAACGTGGCGGCGCGCGTGCTCTATTACGACGGCGCCCTGCTCGGCGATGACTTCATCCGCGCCTATATCGCGCGCAACGCGGATCGCCTGGCGGTAATCGGCTACAGCTCGTACACGCCGAATTACGGAGCGTGCGTCAGCCTGGCGCGCCATGCGAAGGCCTGCAATCCCGCAATCGTCAACATCATCGGCAACGACCACTTTTCCGCGCTCTATCGCGAGGTGATGCGGCAGCAGCAGGGCGTCTTCGATTACGGCTTTTACGGCAACGACGTGGTCGAGGGTTTCACCCATTTCGTTCTCGGTTTGCTGACGCGGGAGCTTGCCGAGTTGACCTCCTATGCGGGCCTGGTCTTTCGCGATGCCGGCGCTGCGGATGGCGTCACCCGCTGCCCGGAGAACCCGGCCGAGTTCCCGCGGCTGCCGTTGCCGGACTATTCACTGCTCGATTCGCTCGTTCCGCACGCCAACGGCTACCACCGCGAGCAGCAGGCGTTCTATTCGTACATGCGCGAGGAAGGGCTGCGGACCACGGTGATCGACATTGCCCGCGGGTGCATCAAGTTCACCGGCCCGCGCAACGAGAATGGCGTGCCGCTGAACGCCTGCGACTTCTGCGGAATCATCCCCGGCAGCAAGGCCATCAGCAGCCAGAGCGCGCAGCGGGCGTGGGAAATCATCCGCAATGCGTTCGAGCAGGGGTACAACTACCTGTTCGTGACGGCGGACGAACTGCCGTCGACGTTCTGGCCGCTGGTGCGGGACATGGCCGGCCGGATGCCGGACTGGTATCTGGCACTGAGGCCCGCGGATCGCCCGCGGATGATGGGTTACGCGCGCGCCGATGCATTCCGCGAAGGCATGCGCGATCGCATCGACGTGCTGATGAATACCCTGCGCTTCGACCAGTTCTTCGTCGGCCTGGACGGGTTTTCGTCGGTCTCGCTGCGCGCCATAAACAAGGGCATCAACCGGCGCGCCAACGACAGCGACGACCTGCTGCGACACAACCTGATCGCCTGCCAGGAGATCGCGTGGCGCGGCGGCAGGCTTACCTCCGGCGCGGTGATCACGCACATGGGAATCACCCCCGAGATGCTCGAGACGAACTACCGGATGATGGAACGCCTCATCCGGCAGTACTCGCACTTGTTCATGGAACTGGATTTCGAGCTGCTCAGTCCGATACCCGGCTCACTCGCGTTCGAGTATCTGCGCCGACCCGGCATGGCGCGCGCGAGGGCCGATGCGCTGGGGCTGAACGTCGACGACCGCTATTTGGAAATGATGCATTCCAAGTATCGGGACGAGGACCTTCTGGATCCGGAGGAGCTGACGCGTGATTTCATCCTCGGCTGCTGCCCGGACATCACGGTCGAGCTGGCACATGAGTACCTGCGCAGGATCCGCCAGCTCATGGCGGAAGAAGGAATCGCCTACGACTGCAGTTCGGTCGAAACGCTGGCCTGAGGCCGCTTGCCAGGCCTGAGGAGCGGGCGTGTCGCTGGCGCCGAGTGCTGTAGCGAGGTAACGGTCAGGCCGGCCGAAACAGGGGCTCGAGATCGCCCTGCCGCCAGATGAACCACGTTCTGCTTCCGCCCCGCGGCAGGAAATAGAGCATGCGTCCGCACTCTTTCCAGCCTACCTGGAAAAGGCCCTTGAGGCTGTCTGCTCGGTCGACGCGTGACAGCGTGTAGGCATGCCGGCAGCCGCGTTCGCGCGCATGAGCCAGCATCGCCCGCAGGACAAACGCATGCAGGTGTTTGCCGCGGAATGCCGGCGGCGTGAAAGCGTCGGTGGTGAACACCTCGCCCTTGCGCAGGCGTATCGGGTGATCGGGCAGCACGTCGCCCCAGGTGAAGCAGCTCCAGTTCACGTGCGCCAGCGTATTGCCGCTCATTGCCAGAAAGCACAGTTCGCCGCGGCGCAGGCGATCGAGGTACAGCTCGCGCGCCTTCTCGTCGCCGCCGGGCGCCGGCGAGGCGTCGCCGATATACAGAAACGGGTCAGAGGAATAAAGGGGAATGATCTCGTCGAGGTCGGTCGGAAGCGCCAGGCGAATCGTGACCTCGATCGCGGGCTTCACCGCCGGCAATTCGTCGAGCAGCGACCGCTCCAGGAGAATGTCCCAGCCGAGCTCGCCCCAGTGAGCAACCGCTGCGCCGAATACCTGCCAG
>JAHEDN010000140.1 GCA_024641225.1 Burkholderiales bacterium
GCATCCACGGCTACGTGCCGGCCGACTTCATGGCCTCGTTCATGGGTCGGGAGGTCTGGTGGGCAGTGCCGCTGGCGGTGGTTTTCGGCGTGCCGATGTACACGAATGCGGCGGGCGTGATCCCGGTGGTCGAGGCGCTGCTCGCCAAGGGCGCCGCGCTCGGCACCGTGCTGGCGTTCATGATGAGCGTGATCGCGCTGTCGCTGCCCGAGTTGGTGATCCTGCGCAAGGTGCTGAAGCTGCGGCTGATCGCCACCTTTGTCGGCGTTGTTGCCGCCGGCATCCTGGTGGTCGGCTACGTCTTCAACTTTGTGCTCGGCTGACGACGGCGCGCCGCGCAGGCACGTTATTCGGCGCATGAGTGAGGGGCCATGGCTGGGGTCGTACTCGAAAGCACGCTGGTCTGTCCGCATTGCGGCACCTCGCGACGGGAAACGATGCCGACCGACGCGTGCCAGTTCTTCTACGAGTGCACCGGTTGCCACGCCCTCTTGCGGCCGAAGGCGGGCGACTGCTGCGTGTTCTGCAGCTACGGCGACGTGAAGTGCCCACCGGTGCAGGCGGCGGCGGATTGCTGCGGCCCATCCCGAGGTCGCCCCGACGCGCGCTAGAAGTGCGCAGCGTATTGACCGGGCGCCGGTAGACGCCTTCGCTCAGGAATCCGTGATCCCGTCCAGAGGCGATGCCGCCGATCGCGGGTCGCTTGACGTGATTTGACGTTTCCATGATATTCAAAATATGCAATCGACAGATGCCGTCACCGCGCTTGCCGCGCTGGCCCAGGACACCCGCCTTGGCGTGTTCCGCCTGCTGGTACAGCAGGGGCCGAGCGGGCTCGCGGCGGGCGAGATCGCCGGGCAACTCGGCATCGCGCCGGCCACGCTGAGCTTTCATCTCAAGGAACTGGCGCACGCGGGGCTCGTGTCGTCGCGGCAGGACGGACGCTTCGTGTTCTACGCGGCGAATTTCGGTGCGATGAACGCCCTGCTCGACTACCTGACCGAGAACTGTTGCGTGGCCGATGGCGGGCCCTCATGCGGACCGATCGTCGGATGCGAACCTGTCAGGGCTCCGCGCCGTGCGCGCAGCGCCAGCAAATCGAAAAGGAGCAAGGCATGAGACATCTTTGGTTTAACGATGTGTCTGCCGAGGCAGTCGCCGGCGCCCCGGCCTGCCGCAGCTAGGATCGTCCGTCCATGGAGCGACCGCTCAATGTGCTTTTCCTGTGCACCGGCAACTCCGCGCGCTCGATCATGTGCGAGGTGACGATGAACGCAATGGGTGCGCCGCGCTTCAGGGCCTACAGTGCCGGTTCGCAGCCGGCCGGCCGAGTCAACCCGTTTGCCATCGAACTGCTGCAGAAGAACCGGCTGCCCACCGACGGCCTGCGCAGCAAGAGCTGGGATGAGTTCGCCCGGCCCGGCGCGCCGGAACTGGACTTCGTCTTCACCGTGTGCGATTCGGCTGCCGGCGAGGTCTGTCCGATCTGGCCGGGGCAGCCGATCGCCGCGCACTGGGGCGTCGAGGATCCCGCGGCGGTCGAGGGCAACGACGAAACCAAACGCAAGGCGTTCTTCCGCGCATACAGCACGCTCGCCAGTCGCATCCAGTTGTTTCTGAGCCTGCCGCTGACCAGGCTCGATCGTCTGGCGCTGACCGAGCGCCTGCGCGAGATCGGCAAGGCATGAGCGCGCCGACCGGCCTCGCGGGGGCGTCCTGCACGGGCAGCGAGAAGAGGGTTCGATGAGCACGCCGGCCGCCGCGGCAGCGCGACCCGCCGCTGCGATGAGCATTTTCGAGCGCTACCTCACCGTGTGGGTGGCGCTGTGCATCGTTGCCGGCATCGCGCTCGGGCAGGTGTTCCCGGCGCAGGTGCAGGCGATCGGCCGCATGGAGTTCGCGCGGGTCAACCTGCCGGTCGGCATGCTGATCTGGGTAATGATCATCCCGATGCTGCTGAAGATCGACTTCGGCGCTTTGGGGCAGGTGCGCGACCACGTGCGCGGCATCGGCGTGACGCTGGCGGTCAACTGGCTCGTCAAGCCCTTCTCGATGGCGCTGCTTGCCTGGCTCTTCATCCGCCACGTGTTCGCGCCCTACCTGCCCGCGGACCAGCTCGACAGCTACATCGCCGGCCTGATCCTGCTGGCGGCCGCGCCCTGCACGGCGATGGTGTTCGTGTGGAGCCGGCTCACCGGCGGCGACCCGTACTTCACGCTGACGCAGGTGGCGCTGAACGACACGATCATGATCTTCGCGTTCGCGCCGATCGTCGCGCTTCTGCTGGGCATCTCGTCGATCACCGTGCCGTGGGACACGCTGCTCACGTCGGTTGGCCTGTACATCGTCGTGCCGGTGATCGTCGCGCAGCTGATCCGCTCGCGCGTGCTGGCGCGCGGCGGCCAGCCGGCGCTCGATGCGCTGCTCGGCCGCATCGGCCCGTGGTCGATCGCCGCGCTGCTCGTCACGCTGGTGTTGCTCTTCGCTTTCCAGGGCGAGCAGATTCTGCGTCAGCCGCTGGTCATCGCGATCCTCGCCGTGCCGATCCTGATCCAGGTCTTTTTCAATTCGGGCCTGGCGTATCTCGCCAACCGCGCGGTCGGCGAGAAGCACTCGGTCGCCTGCCCCTCGGCATTGATCGGCGCGTCGAACTTCTTCGAACTCGCCGTGGCGGCCGCGATCAGCCTGTTTGGTTTCGACTCCGGGGCCGCGCTGGCGACCGTGGTGGGCGTGCTGATCGAAGTGCCGGTGATGCTGCTCGTCGTGCGCGTGGTCAATGCCAGCCGCGGCTGGTACGAGCACGGCGCATCCTGACGATCCGGGTCGACCGGACCAGGAATGCAAAACAGCGGCGCATCGCTGCGCCGCTGTCCGCTCCGCTGCCGCCGCGGGGGAGCACGGCGGCTTTCAGATCAGCCCAGCATCGCCAGCCAGGGCACGCCGATCACGATCAGCGCGACGAAGAAGATGACGCCGAAGATCGCGCCCAGCCGCCAGTAATCCCGGGCCGGGATGTAGCCGCTGCCGAAGTAGACGGGGCTCGGTCCGGTCGCGTACGGGGTGAGGATGCCCATGATGCCGAGCGTCATCACCAGCAGCAGCGCAAACATGCGCATGTCCATGCCGGGCACGCCCAGGCCGACCGCCAGCATCACCGGCAGCATGGCCGTCACGTGGGCGGTGATGCTCGCGAACAGGTAGTGGGTGAAGAAGAACACCGCCACCAGCAGCAGCATCGCCACCATCGGCGAGAAGCCTGCCATCTGTCCTCCGACCGTGTCGGCGAACCACTTCACGAATCCGACCTTGGCCAGGCCGCCGGCCAGCGCCACCAGCGTGGCAAACCACACCAGCGTGTTCCAGGCCTGCTTGTTGGCGAGGATGTCGTCCCAGCTCACCACGCGCAGCACGACCATCAGCACGATCACCGCCATGGCCACCGTGGTGGCGTTGATCACGGCGCCGCCGAAGATCCACAGCGCCAGCGCGATCAGCACCAGCACCGCGAGTTCGATCTCGCGCAGGGTCAGCCTGCCCAGCCTGGTCAACTCGGCGCCGGCCCACTTCGGCACCTCGTCGCCGCTCTTGACTTCCGGCGGATAGAGAAAATAGGTCACCAGCGGCAACAGCAGCAGCAGAACGATGCCGACCGGCGCGAAGGCGACGAACCAGTCGGTCCAGCTGATCGCCACGCCGGCCGTCTTGTTGGCCATCTCGGTGGCCAGCAGGTTCGGCGCCATGCCGGTGACGAACATCGAACTGGTGATCGTGGTCGCCGCGATTGCCGTCCACATCAGGTAGCCACCGATCTTCCGCGACGACGGGTCGTTGGGCTTGCTGTCGTACAGCGCCGGCAGATTGCGGATTACCGGGTAAATGGTCCCGCCGCTGCGCGCCGTATTCGACGGCGTGAACGGCGCCAGCAGCACGTCCGCGATGGTTACCGCATAACCCAATGTAAGTGTGCGCTTACCCATCGCCTTGACCAGCACCAGCGCGATGCGCTTGCCGAGCCCGCTCTTCTCATAGCCGAGCGCGAACATGAAGGCAGCGAATATCAGCCACACCACCGTGTTGGAGAAACCGGACAGCGCCCAGGTCAGGCCGGCGTTGGCTGGCTTGAAGCCCTCCTTGGCCAGTTCGGCCGGCGAGAACAGCACGTACGGCGAAAGCACGGTGACCAGCACCACGCCGATCAAACCGATCGCTGCCCCCGGCAGCGGTTCGACCATCAGGCCGACGATGACTCCGGCGAAGATCGCGAAGAAGTACCAGGCGTGCTGCGCCAGGCCTTCAGGTGGGGGAATGAGCGCGATGACGCCGGCAATGACGATCGGCAACAATGCCCTCCACGGGAACCCTGGCGCCGCCTTCTGGGCGGTTGGGGTCCCGGGCGCCACTGCGCTGCGGTCCGCGAGCGCGTTTGCCATGGTGACCTCCAGTGGAACAAGGAAGAGAACTTCGCACCGCGAAAGCGGCGCCCTTGCAACAACGCAAATTGTCGCCGCCCGGCGCGCAGACATCGTGCCCTAGGTCACAAATTGATCGCGAGTCGCGTCGGTGCGACTTCGTACCGAAACTGCCAGGTCGGTGCCATCGACGTCACGACCTCCGGCGCCCTTGCGCTCGGTGAAATCTCCCGCGACTCGGAGCAGGGCCGACAAGTGCCGGTAATATCGCTCGCTCGGTGCGCGGACATCGGCACCGCTTCGCATGGCGAAAAGGGGTCACTCATGAAATTGTGGGGCAATCTTCTCTTCAGGCGCCTCCTGGTGTTGCTGGTCTCGGTATCGATGATCGGCAGCGGCATCTTGCCGGCGCAGGCGCAGTCGTCGGGCCAGAGCCCGCCCGCGCCGCAGGCCGAGGCGGCGCCGGATGCGGCGCCGTTGAAGCCAGAGGAAATCGAGGCGCTGGTCGCGCCGATCGCCCTGTATCCCGACGACCTGTTGTCGCAGGTGCTGATGGCCTCGACTTATCCGCTCGAGGTGGTACAGGCGGCGCGCTGGGTCAAGGCCAATCCGAACGTGAAGGGCGACGAGGCAGTCAAGGCGGTCGCCGACCAGACGTGGGACGTCAGCGTCAAGTCGATGGTCGCGTTCCCGCAGGTCCTCGAGCCGATGAACGAGAAGATCGACTGGACGCAGAAGCTCGGCGACGCGTTCCTGGACGACCAGAAGGCGGTGCTCGACGCGGTACAGCGACTGCGCGCCAAGGCGCAGGCCAATGGCAACCTGAAGACGACCGAGCAGCAGAAGGTGGTCGTTGAGCAGCAGGCGCAGCAGCAGGTGATCATCATCGAGCCGGCCAAGCCCGAGGTGATCTACGTGCCGTCGTACAACCCCACGGTCGTCTACGGCCCCTGGATCTACCCCGCCTACCCGCCGTACTACTGGCGGCCGTCGCCGATCTACTACCCGGGTGGCTGGGGGGCGGGATTTGCCTGGGGCGTTGCCTGGGGATTCGCCGCCGGGGCGATCTACGGCGGCTGCAACTGGCGCGGCGGCAACGTCAACATCAACGTCAACAGGGCGGTGAACATCGACCGCAATTTCAACCGCAACAACATCGGCAGCGGTGGGCGGTGGGAGCACAACCCGGCGCACCGCCAGGGCGTGGCATATCGCGACAACGCCAGCCGGCAGAAGTACGGCAGGGACGTCGCCGGCTCCAGGAACCGTCAGGACTTCCGGGGGCGCGACGGTGCCGGCGATCGCGCAGCCACGAGGCCGGCCGATCGCGCTGGTGCGCGGCCCGGGGATCGCGCGGCCGGGGCCGACCGCGGCCGGGTGGGCGATCGGCCGGGGGATCGTGGCGGCGCCGCCGATCGTGGTGCCGGCGTTTCCGATCGCGCCGGTGGCATCGACCGAGGCGGATCGAGCCGCGACAATGCCTTTTCCGGGGTAGGCAGCGGCTCGGCGTCGCAGCGTGACTTCAATCGCGGAAGTGCGAGCCAGAGTTCGATGACTTCCAACCGCGGTGGCGGTGCGTCCGCACGGCCCAGTCCCGCAGCGCGACCCAGTCCCGCAGCGCGACCCAGTCCCGCGGCGCGACCCAGTCCCGCAGCGCGACCCAGCGGCGGCGCGCGCGGTGGCGGTGGTCGTGGTGGGCGGCGCTAGGAGAACTCGAAAATGAGAATCGTGAAGAACTCCAAACACACGCGCGCAGCACTTCGCCTGGCCGGTCTCGGCAGCGCGCTCGCGCTTTGCCTCGCCTGGGCACCGGCCGCAATGGCGCAGAAGGCATTCGCCACGCCCGAGGCGGCGATGGACGCTTTCGGCGACGCCGTGGCCCGCAGCGACGACGAGGCCTTGAGCGCGGTGCTAGGCGCCGACTTTCGCCGCTTCATCCCGCCGGTCGGCGACGACCTCCGCCTGCGCTTCCTCGCTGCGTGGGCGAAGTCGCACGCCGTCAAGCGAGAGGGCGATGCGCAGGCGATGATCGCTGTGGGCGCCGACGGATGGACGCTGCCGATCCCCATCGTCGGTTCGGCACAAGGCTGGAAGTTCGATGTCCGCGCCGGCGCCGACGAGATCCGCATCCGCCGCATCGGCCGCAACGAACTGGCCGTGATGCAGACGATGCTGGCGATCTACGACGCGCAGATGGAATACGCGATGGCCGATCGCGACGGCAACGGCGTGCGCGAGTACGCCGTCAGGTTCGAGAGTTCGCCGGGG
>JAHEDN010000141.1 GCA_024641225.1 Burkholderiales bacterium
GACGCCACCCTAGAAGAGCGCATTCGCTCGTACATCCGCTGGAACGCGATGGCGATGGTGGTGCGCGCCAACCGCGGCGAGGGCGATCTCGGTGGCCACATCGCCAGCTACGCGTCGGTCAACACGCTGATGGAAGTGGGCTTCATGCACTTCTGGCGCGCGCCGACGGCGGACTTCGGCGGCGATCTCCTCTACATCCAGGGCCATTCGGCGCCCGGCGTGTATGCGCGAGCCTTCCTTGAAGGACGGCTGACCGAGGAACAGATGTCGAACTTCCGCCGCGATGTCGACGGCAAGGGCGTCACCTCCTACCCGCATCCGAAGCTGATGCCGGACTTCTGGCAGTTCCCGACCGTGTCGATGGGCCTCGGGCCGATCGCCGCGATCTACCAGGCGCGCTTCCTCAAGTATCTGCACAACCGCGGCATCGCCGACACCTCGGGGCGCAAGGTGTGGTGCTTCTGCGGCGATGGCGAGATGGACGAGCCTGAATCGCTGGGCGCGATCGGCATGGCCGCGCGCGAACACCTCGACAACCTGATCTTCGTCGTCAACTGCAACCTGCAGCGACTCGACGGCCCGGTGCGCGGCAACGGCAAGATCATCCAGGAGCTCGAAGGCGGCTTCCGCGGCGCCGGCTGGAACGTGATCAAACTGATCTGGGGCTCGTACTGGGACCCGCTGCTGGCGCGTGACCGCGACGGTGCGCTGCGCCATGTGATGGAAACCACGGTCGACGGCGAGTACCAGAACTACAAGGCCAACGACGGCGCGTTCGTGCGCAAGCACTTCTTCGGCAAGGACCCGCGCCTGCTGGAGATGGTCTCGCGCATGTCCGACGACGACATCTGGCGGTTGAACCGCGGTGGCCACGATCCGCACAAGATCTACGCCGCCTACGCCTTTGCCATCAAGCACCAGCGGCAGCCGACCGTGATCCTGGCCAAGACCGTCAAGGGCTTCGGCATGGGCAAGATCGGCGAAGGAAAGAACCCGACGCACCAGCTGAAAAAGCTCGACGACGACGCGGTGCGCGAATTCCGCGACCGCTTCCGCATCCCGGTGCCCGACGACAAGCTCGCCGATGTGCCCTTTTACAAGCCGGAGCCGAACTCGGACGAGATGAGGTACCTGCTCGAGCGGCGCCGCGCACTCGGAGGCTTCCTGCCGCAGCGCCGGCGTTCGGCTGACGAAAAGCTCGCCGTTCCGGGACTGGAGGCCTTCAATGCGATCCTCGAGCCGACGGCCGAAGGCCGCGAGATCTCGACCACGCAGGCGTTCGTACGCTTCCTGACGCAACTGGTGCGCGACAAGGAGGTCGGCAAGCGCGTGGTGCCGATCATCCCCGACGAGGCGCGCACGTTCGGCATGGAGGGCATGTTCCGGCAGCTGGGCATCTTCAGCCAGCAGGGGCAGCTATACGAGCCGGTCGACCGCGACCAGGTGATGTACTACCGCGAGGACAAGGCCGGGCAGATCCTCGAAGAGGGCATCAACGAGGCCGGCGCGATGGCCGACTGGATCGCCGCGGCAACGTCGTACTCGACGAACAACCGGGAGATGATCCCCTTCTACATCTTCTATTCGATGTTCGGCTTCCAGCGGGTCGGCGACCTGGCCTGGCTGGCGGGCGACATGCAGGCGCGCGGCTTCCTGCTCGGAGCCACGGCCGGCCGAACGACGCTCAATGGCGAAGGGCTGCAGCACCAGGACGGCCATTCGCACATCTTCTCCAGCACGATCCCGAACTGCGTCAGCTACGACCCGACGTTCGCGCACGAGGTGGCGGTGATCCTGCAGGCGGGCCTGCGCAGGATGATCGAAAAGCAGGAAAACGTCTGGTACTACGTCACGCTGATGAACGAGAACTATCCCCAGCCCGGCCTGAAGAAAGGCCAGGAGGAGGGCATCCTCAAGGGCATGTACCGGCTGCGCGAAGGCCCGGCCGGCAGCGGCATGGGGGCAAGCATCCCGCGCGTGCAGTTGCTCGGCAGCGGAACGATCCTGCGCGAGGCGCTGGCGGCCGCGGAGCTGCTCGAACGGGACTGGGGTGTCTCCGGCGACGTGTGGAGCGTCACGAGCTTCACCGAGCTGCGCCGCGAAGGCATGGACACCGAGCGCTGGAACCTGCTCCACCCGGCGGAGAAGCCGCGCAAGGCCTATGTCGCCCAGCAGCTCGAGCGCACGGCCGGGCCGATCGTTGCGTCGACCGACTACATGCGGCTGTTCGCCGACCAGATCCGCGCCTTCATGCCGAAAGGAAGGGACTATCGGGTGCTCGGCACCGACGGCTTCGGTCGCTCCGACACCCGTGCCAAGCTGCGCGAATTCTTCGAGGTCGACCGCCATTTCATCGTGCTTGCCGCGCTGCGCGCGCTGGCCGACGAGGGCCTGGTGCCGGTCGCGAAGCTCGCCGAGGCTATGCGTAAGTACGGCATCGATCCGTCCAAGCCGTATCCGATGACGGCCTGATCGGCTGCTACGACAAGAACAGCGCGGAGACAACATGGCCAAGATCGAAATCAAGGTGCCCGACATCGGCGACTTCAAGGACGTCGAGGTGATCGAGGTGCTGGTCAAGCCCGGCGACAAAGTGGAGAAGGAGCAGTCGCTGGTCACGGTCGAGTCGGACAAGGCGTCGATGGAGATTCCGTCGTCGCACGCGGGCACCGTGGCCGAGATGAGGGTGAACCTGGGCGACAAGGTATCGGAGGGCGCGGTGATGCTGCTCCTCGACGCTGGCGAGGTGGCGGCTGAGGCGGCTCCGTCCGCGACGCCATCGGCCGCGCCGACGCCGGCGCCGGCGCCGGCACCTGCACCCGCGCCGGCGTCGGCAGAGCGCGCGGAGGCGGTGCCCGCTCCGGCACCGTCGGCACCCAAGTCGACCGACTTCGCCACCGAGATGGCGGAGCGACCGGTGGTCGCGGTCGAAGATTCCGGCGTCAAGCCGCATGCCTCGCCGTCGGTGCGCAAGTTCGCGCGCGAACTCGGCGTCGATCTGGCCCTGGTGCGCGGCAGCGGCCCGAAAGGGCGCATCACCGCCGACGACGTGCGTGGCTTCGTCAAGGGCGTGATGGCGGGCGGCGCGCGTCCGGCGGCAGCGCCCGCCGCCGCGGGCGCCGGCCTCGGCGTGCTGCCGTGGCCGCAGGTGGACTTCGCCAAGTTCGGGCCGATCGAGCGCGTCGAGATGTCGCGCATCAAGAAGCTGTCGGGACCGAACCTGCACCGCAACTGGGTGATGATCCCGCACGTCACCAACCACGAGGACGCGGACATCACCGAGCTCGAAGCGTTCCGTGTGCTGCTGAACAGCGAGAACGCCAGGAACAAGGATGCGCCGAAGCTCACCATGCTTGCCTTCCTGATCAAGGCGGCCGTGGCGGCGCTGAAGAAGTTTCCCGACTTCAACAGTTCGATCGACGCGGACGGCACGGCGATCATCCGCAAGAACTACTGGCATATCGGCTTCGCGGCGGACACCCCCAACGGACTGGTCGTACCGGTCATCAAGGACGCCGACAAGAAGGGCATCTTCGACATCGCTGCCGAGACTTCCACGCTTGCGGCCAAGGCGCGCGAAGGCAAGCTTTCGCCCGCCGACATGCAGGGCGGCACCTTCTCGATCTCCTCGCTCGGCGGCATCGGCGGTACCTACTTCACGCCGATCATCAACGCACCCGAGGTGGCGATCCTCGGCGTGTGCCGTTCGACGACCAGGCCGGTGTGGGACGGCAAGGCCTTCGCGCCGCGGCTGATGCTGCCGCTGTCGCTGTCGTGGGATCACCGCGTCGTCGACGGCGCGTCGGCGGCCCGTTTCAATGCCTACCTGGCGTCGCTGCTGGCGGACTTCCGCCGCGCGATGCTGTAGGAGGTCGCCGATGAGCCAGATCGTCGAAGTTTTGGTACCCGACATCGGTGACTTCAAGGAAGTCGAGGTGATCGAGGTGCTGGTCAAGCCGGGCGACAGCGTGGCGAGGGAGCAGTCGCTGATCACGGTGGAGTCGGACAAGGCGTCGATGGAGATCCCGTCGTCGCACGCCGGCACTGTGGCCGAGATGCGCGTGAAGCTCGGCGACAAGGTGTCGCAGGGCTCGGTCATCCTCACCCTCGATGCCGAGGCAACCGCAGCGGCGCCGGCCGTGGCGCCAGCACCCGCATCGGCTCCCGCCGTCGCGACTGCGGCTGCGCCTGCTGCCGCCAGTTTCTCCGGCAGCGCCGACATCGTCTCCGGCAGCGCCGACATCGATTGCGACGTGCTCGTGCTCGGTGCGGGGCCGGGCGGTTACTCGGCCGCATTCCGCGCCGCCGACCTCGGCAAGAAGGTCGTGCTGGTCGAGCGCTACGCGACGCTGGGTGGCGTGTGCCTCAACGTCGGCTGCATCCCGTCGAAGGCGCTGCTGCACGTGGCGGCAGTGATCGACGAGGCGGCGCATTTCGCCGATCTCGGCGTGACCTTCGGCAAGCCTCAGGTCGACCTCGAAAAGCTGCGCGCGCACAAGAGCAAGGTGGTCGGCAAGCTCACCGGCGGACTGGCGTCGATGGCGAAGATGCGCAAGGTCACGGTAGTGCAGGGCGTCGGCACTTTTGCCGACGCCAACCATGTTGCGGTGGCCACACGCGAGGGCACCAAGAACGTCCGCTTCGCGCACGCAATCATCGCCGCCGGCAGCCAGGCCGTGAAGCTGCCGTTCATTCCGGACGACCCGCGCGTCGTCGATTCGACCGGTGCGCTGGAACTGCGCCAGGTGCCGAAGAAGATGCTGGTGATCGGCGGCGGCATCATCGGACTGGAAATGGCCACCGTGTACTCGACGCTTGGCGCCCGCGTCGACGTTGTCGAGATGCTCGACGGCCTGATGCCGGGTGCCGACCGCGATCTGGTCAGGGTCTGGCAGAAGTTCAATGCCGCGCGCTTCGATAGCGTGATGCTGAAGACGAAGACCACCGGGGTCGAGACGAAGTTCGACGGCGTGCACGTAACCTTCGAAGGGGAGGCGGCGCCGACCGGCGCGCAGCGCTACGACATGGTGCTGGTCTCGGTCGGTCGCAGCCCCAACGGCAGCAGGATCGGTGCCGATCGCGCCGGTGTGGCGGTCGATGCGCGCGGCACCATCGCGGTCGACCGGCAGATGCGGACCAACGTGTCCCACATCTTCGCCATCGGTGACATCGTCGGCCAGCCGATGCTGGCGCACAAAGCGGTGCACGAGGGCCACGTCGCCGCCGAAGCCATCGCCGGGCAGAAAAGCTACTTCGACGCGAACGTGATCCCGTCAGTCGCCTACACCGATCCGGAAATCGCCTGGGTGGGACTGACCGAGGACGAGGCGAAGAAGGCCGGCCGCAAGGTGAAGAAGGGCCTGTTCCCGTGGAGCGCCTCGGGCCGCGCGATCGCCAACGGGCGCGACGAAGGCTTCACCAAGCTGCTGTTCGACGAGGCGACGCACCGCTGCATCGGCGGCGGCATCGTCGGAACGCATGCGGGGGATCTCATCGGCGAGCTCGCACTGGCGATCGAGATGGGCGCCGATGCCGTGGACATCGGCAAGACGATCCATCCGCATCCAACGCTCGGCGAAAGCATGGGCCTGGCGGCCGAAGCGGCCGAGGGCCACTGCACCGATCTGCCGCCGCCGCGCAAGTAGGCCTGCAGCCGCGCGGCGATGCCGATCATCGACATCGAACCGGTTGGCGAGGCGACGATCGATACGGCGCAACTCGCCGCGGCCCTGGGCGACGCGCTCAAGGCGCCGGCCGGCACGCTGTGGATTCGCGTACGCCGGCTGGACAAGGCTGCCTATGCGGAAAATGGTGGGTTGCCGGCGCGGTTGCCGGTCTTCGTTCGTGTTCTGGCGCGCCATGGCGACTCGACGCTGCGCCAAGCGCAGGCACTCGCCATCGCCGAGGTGGTGGCACAGACCGTGGCCCGGCCGCGCGCCTCGGTGCACGTGATCTTCGAGCCCGGCGCGCGCGGGCGGGTGTTCTTTGGTGGTGAGCCCGATCGACGCTGAGCCGGCGGGCCGACAGGGCTGGCATCAGCAATTCCGCGGGCAGAACACAGAACCGACGTCCGCGCGTAAAGGCGGCGCGTGCGCGATGCCGCTCGATTCGAAGCGCGACGGGTCGCAGATCACTTCCGCGAGATGAAGCGATGCGGCCGGCGCGGATCGGCTCATCCGCCGCAGATCTGCGCGTACCACTGCTGCCAGGTCAGCGAATGATCGAAGATGATCATCGTCCCCCAGAGCAGCAGCGCCACGCCCAGCGGCGCGCTGAACCGGCGCCCCCACGACAGGTTCTTCTCGACGGCCATCACTGCGCCGAGCAGCAGCATCCAGCCCAGGTTGCCGGTACCCACCGCAAACATCAGCAGCATCAGCGCCCAGCAGCAGCCGACGCAGAACGCGCCGTGGTGGGCGCCCAGGAGCAGTGCCTGCGCCCCCGCGCCACCGCCGCGCCAGTGCTGCACGACGAAAGACAGCGGCGCACGGCACTTGTCTAGGCATCGGTACTTCAGGCGTGAAAACTGGAACGCGCCAGCGACGAGCAGCGGGCCGGCGCCAAAGACCCAGGCGTTAAGCTGCAGCCACGAGCTTCGTTCCAGTGCGCCGTGCAGTGCGAGGTCGAAGGCGTGCGCAGCGATGCCGAACAGCAGCCACGCGCC
>JAHEDN010000142.1 GCA_024641225.1 Burkholderiales bacterium
AGGATCACCCAGTCGCCGATTTCGACGTGACCGCCAAGCGTCACCGCATTGGCGATCACGCAGTGGTCGCCAATGCGGCAATCGTGCGCCACATGCGCGTACGCCATGACCCAGTTGTCGGAGCCGATGCGCGTGACCCCGCCGCCCTGCGCGGTGCCGGTATTGAAAGTGCAGAACTCGCGAATCGTGTTGTCGTCGCCGATCACCAGCTCGGTGTCCTCGCCCGCGTACTTCTTGTCCTGCGGAATGCCGCCGAGCGCGGCGTGAGGAAAGATCCGGTTGCGGCGGCCAATCGTGGTGCGCCCCGACAGCACCGCATGGGCGCCGATCGACGTGCCGCCACCCACGCGCACCTGCGGCCCGACGACCGCGTACGGCCCCACTTCGACATCGTCAGCGAGGTCGGCCCGCGGGTCGACCTGCGCGCTCGGATGCACGCGGGACATCAGGACTCGCCGACCCGCATCGAGCCGGCGTTCGCTCCCGCCGCCGTGGCCGGAATCTGTCGATACGCGCACAGCAGTTCGGCCTCGGCCACCACCTGCTGTTCGACCAGTGCGCGCGCGCCGAACTTGCCGATGCCGCGCATTTCGCGCAGCAGTTCGACCTCGAGCCGGACCTGGTCGCCCGGGCCGACCGGCCGCTTGAAGCGAGCGTTGTCGATGCCGGCAAAGTAGTAGACGGAGTTCCTGTCGGCGCGCTTGTCGAAGGTGACGAACGACAGGATTGCCGCCGCCTGCGCCAGCGCCTCGATGATCAGCACGCCGGGCATCACCGGATAGTGCGGGAAATGACCCATGAACACCGGCTCGTTGATGCTGACGTTCTTCAGCGCAACGATCCGCTTGCCCGGCTCGATCTCGAGAACCCTGTCGACGAGGATGATGGGGTAACGGTGCGGAAGGTGGTGCAGGATTTCGTGGATGTCCATCAATCGTCCTTTGGCCCGCCTTCTCCGAGCCGCGCCTCGAGCGCGCGCACGCGGCTGCGCAGTTCGTGCAGGTGGCGCAGCGCGGCGGCGTTGTGTTCCCAGTCGCGGTTGGTCATCAGCGGGAAGAAACCGGTGTAGAAGCCAGGCGAACTGATCGTACGCGACACGAGCGTGCCCGGCCCGATCAGCGTGCCGTCGGCGATGGACAGATGGCCCGCGATCATCGCCGCGCCGCCGATCTGGCAACCGCGGCCGATGTCGGCGCTGCCGGCGATGCCGACGCAGCCGGCCAGCACCGAATGCGCGCCGATGCGGCAGTTGTGGCCGACCTGGATCAGGTTGTCGAGTTTTACGCCCTCCTCGATGACCGTATCGCCCATCGCGCCGCGGTCGATCGTGGTGTTGGCGCCGATCTCGACGTCGTCGCCGATGACGACGCGACCGGTCTGCGGAATCTTGATCCACCTGCCGTCGAGCGGAGCGAAGCCGAAGCCGTCGGCGCCGATGACCGCTCCGCTGTGCACGATGACGCGCTCGCCGAGCATGCAGCCGGACAGCACACGCGCACCCGGGTGCAGCCGCGAATCGGCACCGATGCACGCCGCCACGCCGACATGAGCGCCGGCGCCAATCCGGCAGCGCGCTTTCACGACGGCACCGGCCTCGACCACCGCGCCGGCGTCGACCCGCGCGCTGTCAGCGACGGTTGCGTCCGCCGCGACATGAGCGCCCGCGGCAACACCAGGCGCCGGCGCCTCATTCGGCGCGAGCAGGTGCGCAGCGAGAGCAAACCAGGCGTAGGGATTGTCGCTTTCGACCAGTGCTCGTCCCAAGCCGACACCATCCGGAAACAGGGCGCGCCGGTCGGCAGCACTGAGCACCAGTGCGCCAGCGCCCGATGCCGCCGCTGCCCCGCGATAGCGCGGGTTCGCGAGAAAACTCAGCTGGTTGCCGGCGGCCGTTTGCAGCGGCGCGACGCTGGATATGTGGACCGACGCGTCGCCGGATACGGAAGCAGAAATGCAACCAGCGGCGGCGCGAAGGACAGCTTCGCCCAGCGCAGCGATCTGGTAGCTGGCCGCCATCGGCAACGGGATCCGCTTACTTGGGCGTGTTGAGCGCGCGCAGGACCTTTTCTGTGATGTCGACGCGCGGGCTGAAGTACACCGCATCCTGCACGATCACGTCGAATTTCTCCTGCTCGGCGATCTGGCGCACGATGCGCTGTGCCCGTTCCAGAAGCCCCTGCAGTTCCTCGTTGCGACGCTGATTCAGGTCTTCACGGAACTCGCGCTGCCGTCGCTGCAGATCGCGGTCGAGTTCAGTCAGTTCGCGCTGGCGCCTCGCGCGCTCGGCCTCGCTGAGCACCGGCGCGTCCTTCTCGAAGCGATCGGCCGATGCCTTCAGCTTCGCACCGAGGTCCTGCAGCTCCCGGTCGCGCTTGGAGAACTCCGCCTCCAGCTTCTGCGTCGCCGCCTTGGCCGGCGCTGAGTCGCGCAGGATGCGCTCCGAACTGACGTAGCCGAGCTTCAGTTCCTGCGCCACCGCGGGCAGAGCCACTGTCGAGGATGCGAGCGCCGCGGCCAGCAGCGCCGATTTCATATAAGCCTTCATCATGGAACCGTCCGGGTTGCGACTTCAAATTCTATAGCGCCTCGCGACACGGCGCCGGGCCGCCTAGAAGCCCGTGCCGATCTGGAACTGGAAGCGCTGGAGGCGGTCGCCTTCCTGAGTGTTGATCGGGTACGCATAGCTCAGCTTCATCGGGCCAAGCGGCGAAATCCAGGCAATGCCGATTCCGGTCGAAAAACGAAGAGCGCCGAAATCCACTTTCTCGTCTTCCCCCCACACCTGGCCCCCGTCGACGAACGCGAGCATGCGCAGCGTGCGGTCGGCACCTGGAATCGGCGTCAGGCCCTCTACCGAAAAGTTGAAGCGGCGCGTGCCGCCCAGCGGCGTGTCGAATTCATCCTTCGGCCCCAGCGACGCCGCCTCGTATCCGCGCACGCTGCCGATGCCGCCGACGTAGAAATTCTTGAAAACCGGGTATGGCTTGCCTCCATAGGCACCGCCGTAGCCGATTTCGCCGTTGAACGCTAGCGTGAACCTGTTGGTGAGGGCGAAGTAGCGCTGGTGCTGGTAGGTCAGGCGGTAGTAACGCAAATCAAGTACCGGCAGCGAATACTCCAGGAAGGCGCGCTGATACAGGCCCCTGCTCGGCACGAGCAGGTTGTCTCGGCTGTCCCTCGCCGTCCCGATGGTCAGCGCAAGTGCTGCCGGCGAATCGCCGAAATCCTGAACATAGTCTTTGTACACCTGCGGGCTGGACTCGGTGAGACCGATGTCGGTGCCTTCGTAGCGCAGGCCGAAGAAGACGGTGTCGAATTCGGTGTACGGGACGCCGTAGCGGATCGCCGCGATCCGGGATCCGAGGTCGACCGTGCCGAGGTTCAGTGCGGCGAGGTCGGACTGGCGATCCAGCAGTTCGATCGTGCGGCTGATGCCGTGGAGCGTCACGTAGGGATCGGTGTGCGTCAGCCCGAACGTGCGCGTGGCCTTGCTGGTGTTGATCTCGAACGAGACCGCGTGGCCCGTGCCAAAGGTGTTCTGCTGAGAGTACGAACCCTGCAGCACCAGTCCTTCAGTGCTCGAATAACCGGCGCCAGCCTGGATCTGCCCGGTTGGCCGCTCCTCGATGCTGAAGTTGACGTCGACCTGATCGAACGAGCCGGCCACCGGTGGCGTTTCGACCTCGACCTTGTCAAAGTAACCAAGCCGGTCGATGCGGTCGCGTGACAGGCGAACTTTTTCGGCATCGAACCAGGCATTCTCGAACTGCCGGACCTCGCGCCGGATCACGTCGTCGCGTGTGCGCGAATTGCCCGAGATGTTGACCCGCCTGACGTAGACACGCCGACCCGGATCGAGGAAGAACGTGAACGCGACTTCTCGCTTCTCGCGGTTGGTTTCGGGCACGGCGTTTGCGGTGGCGAAGGCATAGCCGAGCGCGCCCAGGCGGTCAGTCATGCGCTTCGACACCGCATTGAAGCGCTCGGCGCTGAACGTATCTCCCGGCCTGACGTCGATCAGCGCCTCAAGTTCCTCGTCCAGACCCAGCAGTTCACCGGCCAGCTTGACCTGCGAGACTGTGTAGCGGTCGCCCTCGACGATATTGATCGTGATGTGAATGTCGCGCTTGTCCGGGCTGATCGAAACCTGCGTGGACTCGATGTTGAAGTCGAGGTAGCCACGGTTCAGGTAGAACGAGCGCAGCGACTCCAGGTCGCCGGCCAGCTTGGGGCGCGCGTACTGGTCGCGCTTCGTGTACCAGGTGAGCCAGCCGCTGGTCGACAGTTCGAGTTGATCGCGGAGCGTGCCGTCCGAAAACGCCTTGTTGCCGGTGAAGCGGATCGAGCGGATGCGGGCGGTCTCGCCCTCGTCGACCGTGATCAGCACGTTGACGCGGTTGCGTTCGACCGGCGTGACGGTGCTCTTGACCTCGACACCATACAGCCCGCGGCTCAGGTACTGGCGCTTCATCTCCAGCTCGGCGCGCTCGAGCAGCGAACGGTCGAATACGCGCGCCTCGCCTAACCCGACTTCACGCAGCGATTTCAGTACCGTGTCCTTGTCAAACTCCTTGAGGCCTTCGAGCTTGACCTCCGCGATCGCCGGCCGCTCCTCGACGATCACCACCAGCACGTCGCCTTCCGCCTGGAAGCGCACGTCCTTGAAGAGCCCCGTGGCAAAAAGCGCACGGATCGCCGCCGAACCCCGTTCGGCGTCGTAGCGGTCGCCCACGCGCAGCGGAAGGTAGCTGAAGACCGTGCCCGCCTCGGTTCGCTGTAACCCTTCGACACGAATGTCGCGGATGACGAACTCCTGGGCCACAGCCACGCCGCCGAAACCGGCAAGCAGCACGGCAAGCGCGAGGCCGATGGCAAACCGGACACTGCGCAGCCCGCGCGCGCCGCGGCGCTTCGAAATCACAACTCTGGACACGATGGAAAGTTACGCCAGCAGCCGGGTCAGATCGTTGTAAAGCGCCAGCGCCGTGAGCATTACAAGCACGCCGATCCCGGCGCGCTGTCCCCACTCGACAACCCAGTCGGCCGGCGGGCTGCCCTTGAGAATTTCGATGAAATAGTACAGCAAGTGCCCTCCATCGAGCATCGGAATCGGCAGCAGGTTGAGCACGCCGAGGCTGATGGAGACGAGCGCAAGAAAACTCAGATACGCGGTGACTCCGAGGCGCGCGGTCTGGCCTGCGTAATCAGCGATCGTCACCGGTCCCGACAGATTCTTCCACGACGCCTCGCCCGTAATCATCTTGCCCAGCATGCGCAGCGAAAAGACAGCCGTGTCCCACGTGCGCTCCACGGCCAGACCGACGCTTTCCAGCGGACCGTAGCGAACATCGACCAGGTCGCGGAAGTCGACGCCGATGCGTCCAATCGTCTCTCCGTCGACCTGCACCAACGACGGCTTCAGCTGCAGCGGCTGCAGCACACCGTCGCGCTCGACCACCACCTGCAGGCTGCGTTCCGGCGCGGCGCGCACGATCCGGCTGACGTCCCGCGAGCGCGCGGTGGGTTCCCCGTCGATGCTGATAAAACGATCACCGGGTCGCAACCCGCCGCGTTCCGCCGCGCCGTCCGGCGACAGCTGCCGCGCCACAGTCTGCGGCTCGGCAAGCGCGATACCGACCCGCGCAAAGACGGTCTGGTCGATTTCGCCATCGCCGAGCTGCCCGAAGTCGAGCGTTGCCGTGCGTTCGGCGCCGCCGGTGCGGCGCACGGTCAGATCGACCGCCGCCCGGTCGACTGCGCTCTCCAGCAGCTTCCAGCGCAGTTCGCTGAACCCGCGAACGGCCTGTCCGTCGATCGACGTCACTTCGTCGCCTTCCCGCAGTCCCGCCCGCGCTGCGACGGTATCCACAGCCGGCGCCGCGAGTACCGGGCGCGGCTCGAGCGTGCCGCTGATGTTCAGGAACCAGTACACCCCGACCGCCAGCAGCAGGTTGGCCAGTGGCCCGGCGAGCACGATGGCGATTCGCTTGGCCACCGGCTGCCGGTTGAAGGCGCGCGACAGGTCGGCGAGCACCGCCGGCGAGGTGTCGGGATCACGCTCGTCCAGCATGCGCACGTAGCCGCCCAGCGGGATCGCAGCGACGACCCATTCCGTTCGGTCGTCGCCGAAGACCCGCTTCCATAAAGGGCGACCGAAGCCGATCGAGAAGCGCAGCACGCGCACGCCGCAGCGGCGCGCGACCCAGTAGTGACCGAACTCGTGGATCACGATCAGCACGCCGAGCGTGACGAGAAATGCAAGCAGCGTCGTTAAAGCGTTCATGAGCCCACCGGATTGAACAGGGCGACGCTACGCCGGTCCACCTGGCTCGCCGCCTCTCTCCGTGCCCGCGCGTCGATGTCCAGCACCGCCTCGATCGAGCCGGGTTCGTCCGCGTCCAGTTCGTTCAGGGTCGCCTCGATCACCCGTGGAATCTCGCTGAACTGCAGGCGGCCCCCGAGGAAGGCCTCGACCGCAATTTCGTTGGCGGCGTTCAAAGTCGCCGTGCGCGCCGTGCCGCCAGCCAGCGCTTCGAAGGCCAGCGCCAGGCAGCGGAACCGCTTCAGGTCCGGGGGCTCGAAGCTCAGCGCGCCAAGCCGGGTGAAATCGAGTGTGGCCGAACCGCTCTCGATGCGCTCCGGATAGGCGAGCGCGTAG
>JAHEDN010000143.1 GCA_024641225.1 Burkholderiales bacterium
ACGACGACCGACCTCGTCCTGACCGTCACCGAGCGCCTGCGGAAGGCGGGGGTCGTCGGGGCGTTTGTCGAGTTCAGCGGCGCGGGCTGCGACGCGCTCACAGTGCCCGATCGCGCCACGGTCGCCAACATGGCACCTGAGTACGGTGCAACGGCATCGTATTTCGCGATTGACAGGCGCACGCTGGACTACCTGCGGGAGACCGGGCGCCCCGCCGCGCAGGTCGCGCTGGTCGAGACATACGCGAAGCGGAACAGCCTGTTCCGCGAGCCAGGCAGCTGCGAGCCGAGCTTTGACGAGGTGATCGAGTTCGATCTCTGCGCCGTCGAGCCGTGCGTCGCCGGGCCAAAGCGACCGCAGGACCGCGTGCCGCTGCGCGCGGTCGCGTCCGGCTTCCGCAAGGCACTTGCCGAGCCGCCGTCGCACGGTGGGTACGGGCTCGACTCGGCGAACGTGCGCAGCCGCGGCACAGCCGCGTTCGGCGACCGCACCTGGACTATCGGTCACGGCGCGCTGGCGATCGCGGCAGTCACTGCCTGCACCAACACATCGAACCCCGGTGTGATGCTGACCGCGGGGCTGCTCGCACGCAACGCAGTTGCGCGGGGCCTGCGCGTGCCGCCTTACGTCAAGACGTCGCTTGCGCCGGGTTCGCGCGTGGTCACGCGCTACCTCGAATCGACCGGCCTCCTGGGCGCGCTCGAGGCACTGGGCTTCTACGTTGTCGGCTACGGATGCACGACCTGCAGCGGCAAGTCGGGTCCGCTCCCCACCGAGATGAGCCGGGTTATCGAGGTCAGCGATCTCGTGGTCGCCGCGGTCGCCTCGTCGAACCGCAACTTCGAGGGGCGCATCCACCGCGAAGTGCGCGCCGCTTATCTCGCCTCGCCGCCGCTGGTAGTCGCCTACGCGCTGGCCGGACGCATCGACATCGACCTCACGAGCGAACCGCTTGGCGTCGGAACGGATGGCCGGACCGTGTTCCTCGCTGACCTATGGCCGAGCGCCGAGGAGGTTGCCGAACTGGAGGGCGCGGCACGCCACGCCGAGTTGTACCGGGAGAACTACGCGAGCGCGTTCGACGGGACGCCGCAGTGGCGCGAACTCGACGCGCCCGCCGGACCGCTCTACCCGTGGGACGC
Organism: Burkholderiales bacterium; assembly: GCA_024641225.1. Taxonomy (GTDB): domain Bacteria; phylum Pseudomonadota; class Gammaproteobacteria; order Burkholderiales; family Burkholderiaceae_F; genus JADJWR01. Next base: position 1,143 of record JAHEDN010000143.1, read on the forward strand.
CTCGTCGACGTACTTGCTCGAGCCACCCTTTTTCGGCGACGACGAACTCGCCGCGGGGCGCGGCGTCGCCAATCGGATCGTCGGCGCGCGCGCGCTCGGCGTGTTCGGCGACTCGCTCACCACTGATCACATTTCGCCGGCAGGGGAGATTCCGCAGGCGAGCGACGCCGGTCGCTATCTGCTAGAGCACGGCGTAACGCCGGCCGCATTCAACGCGTACACGATGCGCCGGGGCAATCACCACGTGATGATGCGCGGTACGTTCGCGCACGCGCGCATCCGCAACCTCCTCGCGCCTGACGCTGTCGGCGGACTGACCCGGAAGCTTCCGGAGGGGGGCATCTGCACGATGTTCGAAGCCGCGGAAGCCTATCGGCGCGAGGGCACGCCGGTCATCGTGATCGGAGGCAGGGATTACGGGATGGGTTCGAGCCGCGACTGGGCGGCGAAAGGCCCCCGCCTGCTCGGTGTGCGCGCGGTGATAGCCGAGTCCTTCGAGCGCATCCACCGGGCCAACCTGATTGCGCTCGGCATCGTGCCGCTCCGTTTCATGGCTGGCGCGTCGCGCGAGTCGCTCGGGCTGGCCGGAACCGAGCAGTTCACTATCGGCGGGCTGCAAAGCGCGATCCGCGAGGGCACGCCGGCGCTTGTCGAGGCGCAGCCGGCCGCCGGTGCAGCGGTCCAATTCAAGGTTCATGCGGCCATCGAATCACCGGTCGAAGCGCAGATGCTGGAGGAAGGCGGCATCTTTGCCGGCGTCCTTAACGCGCTTGTGACTACCGAGCGCCCGAAGTGTTGACAGTTTCAAGGGGCGAGGTTTATGGTCCACGTGAGCGGCGGGAGCGCAGATCCTTGGGTTGCGACTGACGCGACGGGGGCGACGACGGTGACCCAGGAAAAGACGAAGGCGCAGCGCTATCGCGAGCTTCTGCGCGGTGGCAAGCTCATCGTGGCGCCGGGCGTGTACGACGGTTACAGCGCGCGCTTGGTCGAGGCGGCTGGCTTCCAGACCGCGGTGACCAGCGGCGCAGCGATCGCCAACTCGGTGCTCGGCGTCGAGGACATCGGCATCATGGGCCTGCACGAGAACGTCAACCACTGCCGCAATCTGGTGCGCAGCGTCAGCATCCCGCTCACGTGCGACGCCGACAACGGCTACGGCAACCCCGTCAACGTCTATCACACGGTCCGAATGTTCGAAGAGATCGGCGCCGCCGGCGTCAACATCGAGGACCAGCTCGCACCGAAACGCTGTGGGCACATGCCCGGCAAGGAAGTGGTGCCGCTTGAGGAGATGGTCAAGAAGATCGAGGCGGCCTGCCTCGCCCGGACAGACGACGCGTTCGTCATAGTCGCCCGCACCGACGCGATCGCGAGAGAAGGGATCGAAGGGGCCGTCACGCGCGTGCGCGCGTACGCACGCGCCGGCGCCGACATGATTTTTCCAGATGCAGTGCGTGGCGAGGAGGACGTGGCGCGCATTGTCGAGGCCGCTGGCGTCCCAGTGAGTATCAACATGGGCTTCGGGATTCGCGAGCGGCCGACGACGCCTCTCATTCCGCTGCCGAGGCTCGAGGCGCTGGGTGTGCGGCGCGTCAGCCTGCCGCGGATGCTGCCGGCCGCCGCTCTGCGAGGCATGCGCGAGGCGCTGAACGTCATGAGGACGGTGATGGAGACCGGCGTGCCAGCCAACCGGCCGGACCTTCTCGTGAGCATCCAGGAGATCTGGGAGCTGATGGACTTCGCGGGCGCGCGCGCGCTGGAGGAGAAGCTGCTTACTACCGCCCAGCTCGAAAGCCGCTACGGTGAAAATGTTGCGGGCCGCTGAGGCCCCGTCAACGGGCCAGCCGATTATGGTCAGCACGCCGCAACTGACTCAGGCAACACCGGAGATGACCTTCGCACGGCTGCCCCGCGGGCTTGTCGCACTCCGCGGTACGGACGCCGACGTCGACGTGCTGGTCGTCGGCGCCGGCGGAGCGGGGCTCGCCTGCGCGATCGCCGCGCACGACGAGGGTGCGCAGGTCGCCGTCGTCGAGAAGCTGCCACGCCTGCAGGGAAACACGATGCTGTCGAGCGGTTCGGTGCCGGGCGCAGGGACGCGTTGGCAGCGGGCCGCCGGAATTGCCGACGACGCTGCATGCTTCGAGGCGGACCTCCGCCGGCAGGCCGGTCCGCATGAGAACGAGGCGATGGTGGCGGTGCTCGCCCGCGTCTCTGGGTCGCTGGTCGAGTGGCTGGTCGACGTTGCGGGGCTCGACCTCAGTCTCATTACCCTGTACCGGCATGTCGGCCACAGCGTGCCGCGGCTGCACGGTCCGCCAACGCGACGCGGGGCGGACCTGATGGCGGGCCTCGTCCGGGCCGCAGAGAGCCGCGGCATCCCGGTGGCATTCGGCAACCGCGCCGTCTCGCTGCTGTGGGACGGAAGCCGCGTATGCGGCGTTGAGGTCCGAACTGGACCAGAGCCGGCTACGATGATCGGCGCGCATGCGGTCATCCTGGCGACGAACGGATTCGGCGCCAACCCGGCGATGCGTGCCAGATACTGCGCCACGACAGCCGCCTACGAGTACGCTGGCGCGCCAGGAGCCGAAGGCGAAGCGATCGACTGGGGGCTCGCCGTTGGCGCCCGCCTCGCCAACATGGGCGCCTACCAAGGGCACGCGTCGTACGCCGTGCCGCACGGACTGCTGGCGACTTGGACACTGATGGAGTTGGGCGGCGTCATCGTCGACCGCCATGGCCAGCGCATGGGCAACGAGTCTCTTGGGTACTCGGCTTTCTCGGAGATTTCCGGCACGGTTTCCGGGCCGCTGTATGCGGTCTACGACGCGCGCATCCGCGACCTCACCGCTGCGGCGCAGGAGGAGTTCGCCGAGCTTGCCGCCCGCGGAGGCGCAGTCGAGGCGGCCGACCCGACGGCGCTCGCCGCACGGCTTCACATCGATGCGGTCGGCCTGCGCGCCACGCTGGATGAGGCCGGTCAGGCGGCTCGCGGAGAGCGGGAAGATGTCTGGGGCCGCCGCGACTGGGGCCGCGCACCTCTGCAGCCGCCGTACGTCGCGACCCGTATCGCGACCGCGCTGCTGCACACGCAGGGCGGCCTCGCCGTTGACGGAGAAGCCCGCGTACTGCGGCCGGACGGCTCGGTTGTCGGGGGTCTGTACGCGGTGGGCGGCGCGGCCGCTGGCATCAGCGGCTTCACCGGGTCACGTGGGTACAGCTCCGGCAACGGTCTGCTTGCCGCACTGGGTCTGGGCTTGATCGCCGGGCGTTCCGCCGGCTCAGCAGCGGCACAAGCCCGCGATCGCGAACCTGCCGCCGCCGGATCGACAACCTGAAAGGCCGGTCACCTCGGCCAGTCAACCGTAGAGAGGAGGTTTTCATGAAGACATCAAAGCAGGTCCGCATGAACAGGCATTGGCTGACTACTGCCGTCGCCGCGTGGGCGGTCGCATTCGGCTTGTCCGGCACGGCGCAGGCGGCGTTCCCGACCGAGTCACTGACGATCATCGTGCCGTACTCCCCCGGATCGACCGACCAACTCGCACGGGCGCTCGGCGCCGAGGTTGCGAAGGTGCTCGGGCAGAACGTCGTCGTCGAGACGAAGCCTGGCGCGGGCGGGACCGTCGGCGCGAATTACGTCGCCAAGTCGTCGAAGCCGGACGGCCACACGATGCTGCTGGCGGTGAGCTCGGTGCAGACGGTTGCCCCGCACCAGAACAAGCTGCCCTACGGCTACGGCGACCTCAAGCCGGTGTGCCGTGTCACCGTGGGTCCCAACGTCCTGGCCGCGCGCAAGGGTGCGCCCTTCGGCAACCTCGCCGAGCTGATCACCTACGCAAAGGCGAATCCTGGCAAGGTCTCCTACGGCAGTGCCGGCACCGGCGGTGCGACGCACCTCGCGGGCGAGGCGCTCGCCCAGGCCGCCGGGATCAAGCTGAATCACATCCCGTTCAAGGGCGTAACGCCGGCGGTCGCCGCCGCCGTGGGCGGCAACGTCGATCTGGTGTTCGGCTTTGCCTCAGCGATCATGCCTCAGGTCGAAGGCGGCACGCTGGTCGCAATCGCGCAGCTCGGCGAGAAGCGCGTGTCTGGCCTGCCCACCCTGACGACACTCAAGGAAGGTGGGATCAACCTTACGCTGCCGCCGAACACCGGCATCTGGGTGCCGGCCGGCACGCCCGACGCAGCAGTCGCCACGCTCGACGGCGCCTGCAAGATGGCGGCGATGTCCGCGTCGTTCAAGGAATTGATGGAGAAGGGCCGGACCGAAATCGACTACCTCGGCAGTGCCGACTTTGCCGCGGTGCTCGCACGGGAGAACGATTTCTTCAAGAACCTGCTGACCTCGCTCGGGATGATGGCGAAGTAGCCCCGCGCTGAGGGCGGCGCGCAGAGCCGATGAATCGCGACCTTGCCGGGAGCCTGGTATTCCTTGCGCTCGGCAGCGCGGGGTTGTACGGGGCGCTCGACCTGCCCTTCGGCAGCGCGAGCGTTCCCGGCCCGGCGATGCAGCCGGTGGCGCTGTCGGCCCTCATCATCGGGCTTGCGCTGTTGCACGGCGCCCGCGCGCTGGGCCGCCGCGGGTCCGCCGCCACGTCGCGCCCTGCTCCGCGCGTCGCGGGCGGCTACCGGCGGGTGTTTGTTGCGGTGGTCTGCCTCGCGATCTACGTCGCGGCCATGGGGCTGGTCGGTTTCACGCTTGCCACCTTTGTGTGCACGTGGGCACTCTATGCGCTCGCCGCTGAGCACCCCTTCGGCTGGCAGCCCCCGGTAGCGGGCGCCGCGTTGACCGCGGCGACCATCATCCTGTTCAGTGTTCTGCTTGATGTGCGCATGCCGGCGGGCACGCTGTGGAACTAGCTCCGGGCGCAACGAAGTCGCGCCGCCCGCGCGAACGCGACAGCGCGGGGACCTAGCATGGAAGGGTTGATCGGCGGGTTCGTCACGATCCTGCAGCCGACGAACATCTTCTTCTGCTTCATCGGCGCACTGGTGGGCACGCTCGTCGGCGTCCTGCCCGGTCTCGGTCCGACCGCGACGATCGCGATGCTGCTCCCGCTGACGGTCGGGCTCGATCCCGTCACTGCGATCATCATGATCGCCGGCATCTACTACGGCGCGAGCTACGGCGGCTCGACGACCGCCATCCTGGTCAACATCCCCGGCGAGGCGCAGAGCGTCGTGACCTGCCTCGATGGCTACAAGATGGCGCAGCAGGGGCGTGCTGGCCCGGCGATCGGTATCGCCGCGATCGGCTCTTTCATCGCCGGCACGCTCGGCGCTATCGGCATCGGGCTCGCGAGCATGCCGCTCATCAAGTTCGCGATCCGCTTCGGACCGCCCGAGTACTTCGCGCTTATGTTGCTCGGCTTCGTCGTCCTCCTCGTGCTGTCCAAGGGCTCGGTCGTGAAGTCGCTGATCATGATCTTTGCCGGGTTGCTCCTCAGCACGGTCGGACAGGACGTCATCACTGGACAGGCGCGCTACTCGTTCGACATTCCCGAG
>JAHEDN010000144.1 GCA_024641225.1 Burkholderiales bacterium
AGAAGTCCTCGTGATCGGTGTGCCGCTTCAGGTCGTTGCCGTCAGGCAGGCACGAATACAGGTTGCCGACGCCCTGGCAGTCCGACAGAAAGTAGATGCGCGAGCCGATCCACATCGGACTGGTGATGTTGCCGGCGAGTTCATGCAGGCGGCGGAAGCGGTTGTCGTTCTCCGCGTCGACCCACAGATGACCGGCGGTGCCACCGCGGTAGCGCTTCCAGCGCGCCGGATCAGCGGTGTTGCGACCGATCACCTTCGCGCCGCCCGGCCCGTACGACAGGTGATTGACCTGGCCGTAGGGCAGCAATTCCGGCAGCCCGCCTTCGACGGCAAGCGCGAAGGCGCGGTAATTGCGGAAGAACGGCTGGCCATGGGTGGTGACGAACAGGATGCGCCCGCCGGGCGTGAAACCACGCACCATCACGTCGGGACCGAGCCAGGTCATCCGCCGCGCCGGCCCACCCTCGGCCGCCATCAGGTAGACCTCAGGGTGCTGCTCGTCGCGGCTCACGTAGGCGAGCCACCTGCCGTCGGAAGACAGCGCGGGCGTCGACGGCTCGCCGAGCCCGGCGGTCAGCCGCCGGGCGATGCCGCCGCCGGCATCGACGGTCCACAGGTCGTCGTCGCAGACGAACACGACGGTGTCGCCGCGCAGCGCCGGCTGGCGCAGATATCCGAGGTCGCTCACGTGACTTTTTCCTTGCTGTGATGTGCCGCGCAGCCGGCGCGCTCAGCCCCGCGCGTGCGGGTCGTTGGCGAGTTCGATCGGCCTGCCGTGCGGGGTCGCCGCGGCCGCGCGAGTCCACGCCTCGGCGCGCTCATGCAAGGCATGCGCATGGGTGGCGCCGCGCGCGGCGACCAGTTTCTCCAGCGCGGCGAGCCAGAACTCGTAGTAGCGCGAGCCGTCGTCGGCCGCTCCGGCGGCGCGGATTTCGGCGGCCAGCGCCTCGGCCCACTCGGGCCAGGTGAAAAGTCCCTTGGCGTGCAGGTGAACAGCGAGTGCGAAGGCCTGCGCCTGCCACGGCGCGGCGAACACCGGTCCGGATTCGTCGCGCGGCAGCGGAGCGCGCTCGCGCAGCGCTGCCTCGAGGTCAGCATGGCTCAAGCGTGCTCTCCCAGGCATCGATGCTCACCGTCAGCTTGGGATCGGCGGCACGGCCCCACAGTTCGCGCGCGTCGAAAGCGACCGTGTACAGCCACTGCGGGTGCTCGCCCATCCCGTGCGCACTCGTGTTCGGAAACACGTGCACGCCGCGCACCTGCTCGATCCGCCCCGCGCGGCCCCGCGCGTAGCGCGGCACTCGCGTGTGCCCGGCCGGATGTTCGTTGGTCGTGCGCACGCGGTCGCCGACTGCGAACCGCGCCGGCGCGGTTGCCGGCCGCTCGCTTGGCGAACCGCTCGCCAGCGCCGCGGCAACTTCGTCGGCGCGCAGCACGCGGCCGGGAGTGCGCGGCGCAGCGAGCGCCCTGCCGGCGCGCAGTTCGTCGTCGCTGACGAAGCCTTGCGCAGCGAGCAGCTTCTCCAGCCCCCTGATCCAGATCTCGTAGTAGGTCGAAGTCAGGTAGTCGACCGGGTGCAGCGTCTCGCGCGCATGCCGGCTGGCGTCGATGCTCCAGTGACCCATCGCGCCGCAGGCGAGCGTGACCGCGAGCGCGCGCTTCTCCCATTCGGCATGGAAAGTCGGTTCGTCCGGCTCGGGCACGACCGGCCCGAAGCCCATCTGCCCGCCGAGATCCTGCGCCCCGTTCATCGACTCGCCCCTTCCGGCAAGAGCGGCAACCCGGTGCCGATCATGCTGTCGCGCGTGACCAGCACGGCGAGCTGCTCCTCGCCGAGGCCCTCGGTGCCTGCCGGCCTCTCCGGAATCACCAGGTAGCGCACCTCGGCGGTCGAGTCCCACACGCGGATCTTCTTGCCCGCCGGCACATGCACACCAAAGTCGGCCAGCACGCTGCGCGGATCGATGACCACGCGCGAGCGGTACGGCGCGGACTTGTACCAGACCGGCGGCAGTCCGAGCACCGGCCACGGATAGCACGAGCACAGGGTGCACACGACCATGTGGTGCGTGTCACGGTCGTTGAACACCGCGACCATGTGCTCGCCCTGGCGTCCGCTGAAGCCGAACTCGGCGATCGCCGCGGTGGCGTCGGCGCGAAGCCGCTGCGCGTAAGCGGGATCGCTCCACGCGCGCGCCACCACCCTGGCGCCGTTGCGCGGCCCGATCTTCGTTTCGTAGGTATCGATGATGGCGTCGAGCGCCGCCGGATCAACGTAGCCCTTCTCGACCAGGATCGACTCCAGCGCGCGCACCCTCGCCTCGATTGGCGACAGTTCGCTGCCCTGGTGATCGTGGTCGTGCGGATGATCGTGGTCGTGCATCGTCAATCCTCGAAAAGGCGCGCCTCAGGCGAACTCCAGCACGACGCGCCGCGTGCGTGCGCTCTTCTTCTCGATCTTCGCGACGCGCACCGCGCCGATCTCGGCAGTATTGCGCACGTGCGTGCCGCCGCAGGGCTGCAGGTCGATGTCGTCGATGCGCACCAGCCGGACGCGGCCGAAGCCGAGCGGCGGGCTGACGCTCATCGACTTGACGAGCTGCGGATTGGCGCGAAGTTCGTCGTCTCTGATCCACTCGCAGCCGACCGGCAGCCCGCGCGCGACCAGCTCGTCGAGACCCTGCTGCACGGTCGCCTTGTCGAGCAGCGCAGTCATCGCGAAATCCAGCCGTGCGTAGTCGGCGGTGACGCTGCAGCCGTCGACGAGTTCGCGCACCACCGCGCACAGCAGGTGCGTCGCGGTGTGAAAGCGCATGTGCCAGTAGCGGCGCTCCCAGTCGATCTCGGCGGTGACGGGCGTGCCGACGGCGAGCTTCGACAGCCAGTCGCCCGCGGGATCGAGCACGTGCAGCGTGTCGTCGGGGGTCGCGTCGTCGCGCCGGCTCTTGCGCGCGTCGATCACCCGCAGCCGCGCGCCGTCGGCGAGCCGCAGCGTTCCCGTATCGCCGGCCTGGCCGCCGCCGAGCGGATAGAACACGGTGCGGTCGAGCTCGACGCCGTCCTCGGCGACCCGCGTGACGATCGCCTCGCACTGCCGCGCATAGGCGTCGCTGCGGTGGATTGCGATCGTGGCCATCAGCTCAGCGTCGACTCGCCGCGGCCGCTCGCGCGGCAGCAAAGGCGGAGCGCTTGCGGCGCGCCGGCTTCGGCGCGGCAGCGGTGGCTACCGCCGCCTCGTCGCCTCGCGCGCGCTCGCCGCCAAGATGCCCGGCCGCCTGCGCGAGCACCTCTGTGGCCGCCAGCGATCGCTCGGCCACCTGCGGGTCGACCTCGTCGTCCCACGGCGCCAGCAGCACTGCGTACAGCAGCTTTTCGAATTCCGGCGCGAAGCGCTCGATGATCGCCTGTGGCCTTGGACAGAGCTTCTTGTCTGTCACCAGGCCGAACTGCACGCCGCCGTCGTAGGAGAGGATCGACACGCCGACGCCGATGTCGCCCGACTGCGGCACCCAGAACATCATCTGCCGCAGCCGGCCGCCCGCCATGTACAGCGCGTGCTGAGGGCCGGGGACGTTGGTCATCACCGCCGTGGCCTTCGAGGCGAGCAGGTCGAGCACCTGCTTCTGAAGTAAGCGCGGTGCCATTCCGGCAGCGCCGAGGACAGCCAGCGCGAGGACCGCCGTGTAGCCGTCCTTCAGTTCGTTCATCCGGCTGCGGACCGTCATCACCCGCACGAGCGGATCGTCGATGCCGATCGGCAGCAACAGCGGCACGAGGCCGAACTTGTTGCCCAGCGTGCGCGGCGCGCCGGGTCGGCGCAGGTTGACCGGCACCATCGCCCGCAGCTCGGCGCCGTCGATCGCCTCACCGCACTCGACGAGGTAGCTCCGGATCGCGCCGGCCGCGCACGACAGCAGCACGTCGTTGACCGAACAGCCGAGCGCGCGGCCGACGGCCTTGACGTCGGACAAGGGCAGCGGCTCGTTCCACGCCACCACTTTCGAACCGCTCGGCTTGCCCTTGAGACTGGTCCGCGTGTCGTTGTCCATCAGTGCCAGCGCCGTGGCATCGCGGGTGACCTGGCCGACGATTCGCGCCGCCTCGGCGGCCGCTTCGGTGGCGACATTCGGATCGGCAATGACGCTTGACGAGGCGGCGAGCATGCGGCCGGCGAGATCCCCACCGGCATCGATTGCCTTGACCGCAGCATCGGTGAACGGCTGCAGCCACTGCTCGACCAGGCCGCCTTTGCGCGAGCCGCGCCGCTGCTTCGGTGCCGGCGCTTCGGCATCCCTGTCCGGCGACGAACTGGTCATGCCCATCACCACGCCCATCAGTCCGATGCCGTCGCCGACGCAGTGGTGGATGCGCACGATCAGCGCGTGGCCGTGGTCATAGTTCTCGACCAGGTGAAACTGCCACAGTGGCCGCTGCGGATCGAGTGCCTGACCCGCCAGCTGGGCGACCAGCTTCTGCAGCTCCCGGGTACCGCCCTTGCCGGGCAGGCCGATGCGCACGAGGTGGCGGTCGAGATCGAAATCCTCGTCCTCTTCCCACCAGGCGCCAGCGGTGTCCTGGACCACGCGGGCCCGGAACTGGAAGAACGGCAGCAGGTGCTCCTGCAGGACATTGCGCAATCGCGGCTCGTCGCACGGCCCGTCGATGACGATGACGCCGACGATCATCATCAGGTTGCCCGGCGAATCCATGCGCAGCCACGCGGTGTCGACCGGCGACATGCGTTCGCGATGGGACATCGTTTCCTCCAGGTTGCGCAGCCGCGGCGCTCGGACGGCCGCGCCGAACGCGGTGTTTTTGCCAGCCCTGCGGTGCCGCCTCATAATAGTCGGCCGACCCGCGATGTCCAGACCGAGGAGACAAGGATGGCCGATCTGAAAGCGAAGTTCGAGGCCGCGGTGGCCGCGTCGAAGACCCTGCCCGAACGCCCCGACAACGCCACGCTGCTGAAGCTCTACGCGCTCTACAAGCAGGCCTCCAGCGGCGATGTCGAAGGCAAGCGACCGGGCTTCACCGACATGGTCGGCCGCGCCAAGTGGGATGCCTGGAACGAGATCAAGGGCACCTCCGCCAACGACGCGATGAAGCAGTACGTCGCGCTGATCGAAGACCTGAAGGGGTAGCGCTCGGCACATTCGGGAAACGGCCCGCCACGGCGGGCCGTTTCTCGTTCCGTGCCGCCGCCGAAAGAATCCGTTGGCGCGCACGCCCCGGGCTCGGTACGATCCGCCCCCTTGCCCACGACATGGATTTTCCCGGAGAACCGCCATGCGCCGCTTCATCGCCCTTGCCTGCCTGCTCGCGATCGCCGCCCCGGCTGCAACCGCCGGCACGGTCACCGTGATCACCTCCTTTCCGAAGGAGCTGACGGCCGCCTACAAGGCGGCATTCGAGAAGCGCAACCCGAGCATCAAGCTCGAGATCCTGAACAAGAACACGGTGGCAGGGATCGCCTTCGTGCGCGAAACCGCGGAAGGCCAGCGACCCGACGTGTTCTGGGCCAGCGCGCCGGACGCCTTCGAAGTTCTCAAACGCGACAGGCTGCTGGCCAAGGCGAGCGACGTCGCCAACCCGCAGGTGCCGGCGAAGATCGGCAACTATCCGATCAACGATCCCGAGGGCTTCTACTTCGGCCAGGCGCTCGCCGGCTACGGGATCATGTACAACACGCGTTACCTGAAGGCGAACAAGCTCGAATCGCCGAAGGAGTGGACCGACCTCCTCAAGCCGCAGTGGTTCGGCCACGTCGCGATGACCGCGCCGAGCCGCTCCGGCACGATGCACCTGACCGTGGAGACGATCCTGCAGGGCGAAGGCTGGGACAAGGGCTGGACCCAGATCCTCCAGATGGCCGGCAACAGCGCGCAGATCACCGAGCGCTCCTTCGGCGTGCCCGACGGCATCAACAACGGCCAGTTCGGCGCCGGCCCGGTGATCGACTTCTTCGGCCTGGCAGGCAAGTACTCGGGCTTCCCGGTCGATTTCGTCTACCCGCAGATGACCTCGGTCGTGCCGGCGAACATCGCGCTGCTCGCCGGCGGCAAGAACGCTGCGGAAGCGAAGACCTTCATCGCCTTCTCGCTCAGCCGCGAAGGCCAGGAGATCCTGCTCGAGCCGAAGATTTCGCGCCTGCCGGTGCTTTCGTACAGCGCCTTCGGCGGCAAGATCCCGACCGGCTATCCCGATCCGGTGGCCATCGCCAGGCGCAGCAAGGTGCAGTTCGACTCGGATCTTTCCGAGGCCCGCTACTCGGTCGTGACGTCGCTGTTCGACCAGACGATCACCTTCCGGCTCAAGGAACTGCAGGCTGCGACCAAAGCAATCCTCGAGGCAGAGGCAAAGAACGCCGTGAAGAAGAATGCGCAGGCGTCCGACCTGGTCCGGCAGGCCCGCGAGCTTGCCTTCACGCCGATCGTCTCGTCGCAGATCGCCGGGCAGGCCGACTTCCTCAAGCTGTTCGCCTCGAACAAGAAAGAAGTCGCGGTGGCGAAGAAGATCACCGGGCTCGAGGAATCCTGGAACAGCAAGGCAAAGGCCCACTACGAGAAGGCGACTGATCTGGCGCGGCAAGCGGCGGCGCTGATCAAGTAGCCGCGCTCCGGATGAGCGCTGCGGCTCCGGCGCCGGC
>JAHEDN010000145.1 GCA_024641225.1 Burkholderiales bacterium
GGCCGCTTCGCCGACCGGCGAGCTGAGCCGCTGACGGGCCCGTAGCGCGGCGGGTAGAGCGGGCGGGCAAGGGCCGGCGGATGCGGCGGCCCTGGACAACGCGGTGGGCCGCGCGAAGCGGCCGAACGGGAGCCGGAATGCGGATCGCTGTCTGTCTGTGCGCGGCCCTCGCCGCCGCGTTTCTTGGCGCTGGCCCATCGTCGGCGCACGAAGCGCCGGCCGGCGGTGTGGATCCGGGCCGGGCGATCGACGCCGGCCTCGGGCCGTTGCAGCACCCGGTCAGCACGAACAACAGACAGGCGCAGGCGTTCTTCGACCAGGGCCTGAAGCTCGTCTACGCCTTCAACCACGCAGGTGCGGTCGCCTCGTTCAGGCGCGCCGCCGAGCTCGACCCGGACCTCGCCATGGCGCACTGGGGCGTGGCGCTGGCGCTCGGGCCGAACTACAACTTCCCGATGTCGCCGGAGGCGCACAAGGCGGCATACGAGGCGCTTGGCAGGGCGATCGCGCTGAAGGGCGGGGCTTCGGCCGCCGAGCAGGCGTACATCGACGCGCTCGCCCGCCGCTATGCGTCGGACCCGAAGGCCGACGGCGCGCCGCTGAACGCCGCTTACGCGAAGGCAATGGCCGACGTTGCGCGCCGCTATCCGAACGACGTCGACGCGCAGGTGCTGTACGCGGAAAGCCTGATGAACCTGCGCCCATGGGCGCTCTTCTCTGCCGACGGCAGGCCCGCCCCGGGCACCGACAGGATCATCGCTGTTCTCGAAGGCGCGCTGCGCCAGCGGCCCGATCACATCGGCGCCAACCACTACTACATCCACGCGGTCGAGATGTCGCCGGAACCGGAACGGGCGCTCGAATCCGCACGACGGCTGGAGACGCTTGCGCCGTCGGCCGGCCACCTGGTGCACATGCCGGCGCATACCTACATCCGCACCGGCCGCTATCTGGACGCTGCACGGGTCAACGAGAAGGCGGTCGCCGCCGACGAACGGCTGCGTGCCGCAGGGGTCCAATCGCTGTACACGGTCGGCTACTACGGCCACAACCTGCACTTTCTCGCCGTGTGCTACGCGCTGGCCGGCAACGCCGCCAAGTCGATCGCCACCGCGAACAAGCTCGCCGCGTTCGTGCGGCCCCAGTTGAAGGACGTGCCGTTCCTCGATCTCTTCTACGCCACGCCGGCGCAGGTGCTGGTGCTGTTCGAGCGCTGGGACGCGATCCTCGCGATGCCCGAGCCGCCGTTCGAGGCGCCGATGAGCGCCACGTTCTGGCGCTTTGCGCGCGCGCTCGCCCTCGGCAGCAAGGGGCAGATGAAAGAGGCGCGCGCCGAACGGGAGCTGCTGGTCAAGGCGATCGCCACGCTGCCGCCGACGCTCGAATTCGGCACCAACTCCGCTCCAGCGGTGATGGCGGTCGCCCTCCCTTACCTCGACGGCCGCCTGGCGCTGCTAGCCGGCGACATGCCGGCGGCGACCAGGCAGCTGCGTGCGGCTACGGAAGCCGAGGACAGGCTCAACTACGACGAGCCGCCCGGCTGGTATCTGGGTTCGTACCTGATGCTTGGTCATGCGCTGCTGCGGGCCGGCGACGCGGCTGGCGCCGAAACGGCCTTCCGGACCGAGCTGAAACGAAACGTCGCGAGCGGCCGCGCGTTGTTCGCGCTGCAGATGGCGCTGAAGGCGCAGGGCAATGACCGCCTGGCGCTGCGCGCGCAGCGGCAGTTCAACCAGGCGTGGATCGGCGCGGACACCCCGCTCGCCGCGACCCGGTAGCTGTGGCGGGATAATCAGCGGCACCCCCGGATCGTTGCTGCCGTCGCGGCTGCGTCCGCCCTTTTCGTCCCTGGAGTCCCGTCCCGTGCATTACCGCAACCTTGGCCGATCCGGCCTGAAACTGAGCGAGCTGTCGTTCGGCTCGTGGGTCACCTACGGCAACCAGGTCGACACGCGCGCCGCGCGCGAGCTGATGGCCGCCGCCTACGACGCCGGCGTCAACTTCTTCGACAACGCCGAGATCTACGCGCGCGGCGGCGCCGAAACGATGATGGGCGCGGCACTGAAGGAACTCGGCTGGCCGCGCATGAAATTCGTGGTCTCGACCAAGTTCTACTGGGGCCTTGCCGACGGGCCGAACGGGAAGAACACCCTGAACCGCAAGTACCTGCGGCACGCGATCGAAGGATCGCTGGCCCGGCTGCAGCTCGACTACATCGACCTGGTGTTCTGCCATCGGCCGGATCCCACGACTCCGATCGAGGAGACGGTGTGGGCGATGCACCAGATGGTCGAGCGTGGCCAGGTCCTGTACTGGGGCACCAGCGAGTGGAGCGCCGACGAGATTCGTGCGGCGTGGCTCGTCGCCGACCGGCACGGGCTGGCCAGGCCGGTGATGGAGCAGCCGCAATACAACCTGTTCCACCGCAAGCGCGTCGAGCAGGAGTACGCGCGCCTCTACGAGGACACCGGCCTCGGGCTCACGACCTGGAGTCCGCTCGCCAGCGGGCTGCTCACCGGCAAGTACCGAGGCGGCATTCCGGCGGGCAGCCGCGGCACGGTCGAGAACTACGCCTTCCTGCGCGCGCGGCTCACCGATGCACAACGCAACGAGACCGTCGGGCGGCTCGAACCGGTCGCGCGCGACCTCGGCTGCACGATGGCGCAGCTTGCGCTGGCGTGGTGCCTGAAGAATCCGCGCGTGTCGACCGTGATCACCGGTGCCACCCGCGTGGCGCAGGTGCAGGAGAACATGAAGGCGCTCGACATCGTGGACCAGCTGACCCCGGACATGCTGTCGCGCATCGAGGCGATCGTCGGCAGCCACTTCGACTGACCGCATGCAGGGCGTCAGCTTCCGCCTCGCCACTGCCGACGATCTGCCCGCACTGCTGCGGCTGCTGGTCGACGATGCGGTGGCACAGGCGCGCGGCGGCTACACGGCGGAGGTCACGCCGGCGGTCGCGGCGGCATTCGACGAGATCGAGCGCGATCCGAACAACGAACTGTGGCTCGGCGAGCGCGACGGCGAGGTGATCGCGATGCTGCAGCTCACGCTGATTCCCGGCCTTTCGCGCGGCGGCATGAAGCGGGCGCTGGTCGAGGCAGTGCGCGTGCGCGCCGATCTGCGTGGCCAGCGCATCGGCGAAGCGCTGATGGCGCACGTCGAGGAGCGCGCGAAGGCCGCCGGCTGCGGGCTGATCCAGCTCACCACCGACAAGAAACGGCTCGATGCGCACCGGTTCTACGAACGCATCGGCTATGTCGCCAGCCACGTCGGCATGAAGAAGAAGCTGTAGATGGCGCGGGAAGTGTTTCGCGATGGCAAGCCGCCGGTCGAGCCGCGCGAGTCCCGTTGCCCGGCCTGCGGCGCTCCGTTTCACTGCGGCGTCGACGATCCGGGCGGCTGCTGGTGCGCGAAGGTGCCGCCACTGCCGCGCGAGGCCTACATTGCCGATGGCCGCTGCCTGTGCGAGAAGTGCCTGCGCGCGGCGCGCGCCTAGTCGAAATTCAGGCGGCAAAGCGCGCGACCGCGTCCTCGTTCCAAGCCACTCCGGAGCCGACGGTATCGTTGACAACGGCCAGCCCGTTCTCGATGAGCAGCGGCTCGGCGAGGATAGGATTCCACCAGTCCGCGTACTCCAGCCAGTGCGCCGTCGGCGTGCAGCACAGCAGGCGCGCGCTGACTTCCGGCCACAGGTGGTTGGACATGAGGATCCCCTTTGCACTGGCGAGCGCCGCGGCCTTCAGCCAGCCGGTGACGCCGCCGATCTTCATCACGTCGGGCATGACGTAGTCCGAGGCCTGGGCGTCGATGGCGTGCTGCATGTCGAGAACGCCCCACCAGTTCTCGCCGCACTGGATCGGCGTCGCCGCCTCGCCTGCAACCCGCGCGTGCCCGGCATAGTCGTGCGCCAGGGTCGGCTCTTCCACCCATGCCAGGCCCTCGCCGTCGAGGGCGCGCAGTCTTTCCAGGGCCTCAACGGGAGAGAGGGACTGGTTGTAGTCGACCATGATCGCCATGCCATCGCCGGCGGCCTGCCGCATCGCGCGCACGACGGCGACGTCCTCTTGCACGGTCGGGTAGCCGATCTTGGCCTTGATGCCCGTGAATCCGCGCCTCGCCCACGCCTCGGCCGTTTTGGCCGAGCCTGGCACGCCGTCGTAGCCGATCGCGCCATAGGGACGAAGCGGCTTCTCGGTTCCGCCCAGCAGGCGAACCAGCGGCAACCGATGGGCGCGCGCCAGCGCATCCCACAGCGCCATGTCGATCGCCGCCAGCGCCATGCCGACGAGCCCTTGGGTTCCGAGCAGCCGGAAGCGCGCGGCGAGTTTCTGCGCGACCTCCAGCGGCGCCAAAGCGTCGCCCTTGATGAGCGGCTCGAGGTTGCGGATCAGTTCGGCGGTCGGCTTGAGCGCTGCCGGCGTGTAGGTGAAGACGATGCTGTGTCCGCTCACGCCGGCATCGGTGTGCACGTCGGTCAGGACGAGGGGCGACTCCGCGACGGCTCCGCTCGCGGTCCGGTGTGGTTCCGACATCGGCACCCGGACCGCGCGCACATGGATGGCATCGATCGTCGGCGATGAATGTCCCATATGAGTCTCCTCATCCGCTCACGGTGGCGGTCGACGCGGCCTTCGGCGCCAGTCGCTCGATCAGCTCGTCCTTCTCCGCCCACAGCGCATTGACCCACTCCTGCATGCGGCGGCGGAACTGCGGATCGCTGCCGTAGTCGCCGCCGACGAGGTCGGCGGGGATCTCGCGCTGCTGCACGCGCACGATGACGTCGTCGACGCGACCCGACAGCAGGTGCCAGAACTTCGGCGCGCCGTGCGGATAGACGATGGTCACGTCGAGCAGGCGGTGGCAGTGCTCGCCGAGCGTGGCGACCGCCATCGCGATGCCGCCGCTGCGCGGCTTCAGCAGGTGCCGGTACGGCGAGCGCTGCACGTCGTGCTTTTGTGCCGTGAAGCGCGTGCCCTCGAGAAAGTTGATCACCGAGGTCGGCACGAGGCGGAACTTCTCGCACGCGGCGCGCGCGCGCTCCAGGTCCTGCGTGCTGCTCATGCCGCCCTTGCGCTGCATGAACGGAAAATCGAGCGCCCACCAGGCCAGGCCGATGACCGGCACGTAGATGAGCTGCCGCTTGAGGAAGAACTTCAGCATCGGCACGCGGCGGGAAAAGACCTTCTGCAGCACCAGGATGTCGACCCAGCTCTGGTGGTTGGCCGCGATCAGGTACCAGTCGTCGGCGCGCAATCCTTCGATCCCGCCGACGTCCCATCCGCGGTTGCCGGCGGCGGCGATCCAGGCGTTGTTTACCCCGATCCACGACATCGCGATCCCGTTGAGCAGCCGGTCGATCACGCGCCGCACCGGCCGATACGGCACGAGCAGCTTGAGCAGCGACAGCGGCACCATCAGAAGGCAGAAGAACAGCACGTTGGCGGTCAGCGTCACCGCCCAGAGGCCGCCTCGGGCGGCGGCCAGCAGCCGATTCGGGAAGGACTCGTCCGGTTTCATCGTTGCCCCGGTGAGGAAACCGCATTTGACCGCAGCCGCGCCGCGGGCGCCACTGATTCAGCGCAAGCCGACCGCGCCCGGTGACGCGGCCGACGGGCGCGTATCCTTCGCCCTCCGCTCGGAGCCGCCTGTTGCGGCTAGCTTGTCAGACTTCGATGAACGCCCCAGACCCCGCCCCCGCGCTGCTGCGCGATGTCGAGCGCCGGCGAACCTTCGCGATCATTTCGCACCCGGATGCAGGCAAGACCACCCTGACCGAGAAGCTGCTGCTCTTCGGCGGCGCGATCCAGCTCGCCGGTGCGGTCAAGGGCCGCAAGCACGCCCGCCACGCCACCTCGGACTGGATGGAGGTCGAGAAGCAGCGCGGCATCTCGGTCACCAGTTCGGTGATGCAGTTCGACTACGCCGGGCACACGATCAACCTGCTCGACACGCCGGGCCACGAGGACTTCTCCGAGGACACCTACCGCGTGCTCACCGCGGTCGACGCGGCGGTGATGGTGATCGACGCCGCCAAGGGCGTCGAGGCGCAGACGATCAAGCTGCTCGAGGTCTGCCGGCTGCGCGACACGCCGATCATCACCTTCGTCAACAAGCTCGACCGCGACGTGCGCGAGCCGTTCGACCTGCTGGCCGAGATCGAGGCGGTGCTCGGAATCGACTGCGCGCCGGTCACCTGGCCGCTCGGCATGGGCAAGCACTTCCGCGGCGTCTATCACCTGCTCGATGACCGGCTGCTGCGCTTCACGCCCGGCGAGGCGCGCGTGTCGCGCGACGCCGAGGAGATCAGCGGCTACGAGAACCCGCGCCTGGCGGAGCTGTTCCCGCAGGAAGCGGCGACACTCGCTCACGACGTCGAGCTGCTGCGCGGCGCCAGCCATCCGTTCGAGCTGGAGAAGTTTCTCGCCGGAACGCAGACGCCGGTGTTCTTCGGCTCGGGCATCAACAACTTCGGCGTGCAGGAGATCCTGCAGGCGTTGGTTAAGTGGGCCCCGCCGCCACAGCCGCGCGATGCGGGAGTTCGCGCGGTGGCGCCGGTCGAGGCGCCGTTCTCGGGCTTCGTGTTCAAGATCCAGGCCAACATGGACCCGCGCCATCGCGACCGCATCGCC
>JAHEDN010000146.1 GCA_024641225.1 Burkholderiales bacterium
CGGGCCCGTCGCGCTGGATGCCGTCGGCCTGCCAGGGCAGGTCCGGCACCAAGAGCAGCGTCGCGTGATACGCCGAATGGTGGACGATCGCCTGCTCGTGCAGCGAAACATCCGCGAACAGCAATTCGCTGTAGGCGGCGGTGACCAATGGCGCCGAATCGGCCAGCACCCAGCCGAGCCGCTGCGCCTGCGCGCGCGCCATCGCCTCATCCTCGCGCAGGCGCTGCTCGGCGATGATCTGCGCCTGCTCCTGCGGCGTCGGCGTGCGCCCCGCAATCTCGCAGAATTCGCGCAGATACTCCGGAATCCAAAGGCCAGGCAGGGTCCGGGCAAGAAGTTGCGCGAGCTCGGTCTTGCCGACGCACTCGGCGCCGACGACTGCGATCCGCCGGACGGCGGTCATGGCGCGATCCTGCCCCAACGCCGCCAGCCCGAGACCGCGAGCGCGCCGAAGATCACATAGAGCAGCGCCGTCAGCCACAGCGACTTGGTGCCGTACAGGACGACGCTGACCGCATTGACGATCAGCCACACGGGCCAGTTCTCGACGAACTTCAGCGCCAGCAGGACCTGGCCGATGAAACTGCCCGCGGTCGGAAACGCGTTGAAGTACGGCACGTCCGTATCGGTGAAGTGCGCCAGCAACGCCCCGAGCAGCGGCCAAGCCGCCAGCCACAGCAAAGCCACGGCAAACACGCGGCGGCGGCCGAGACGGGTGATCTGCAGCGGCGCGACCCCGCCCCGCGCATCGGCGCGGCGGCCGAACAGCCACTGGTACCAGCCCCAGATGGAGGAGACGACGAAGAAGGACTGCACCGCCACGTCGCCGTAAAGGCGGCTAGCAAAGAAGAGCCACGCGTACAACAGGCTCGCGGCGATCGCCAGCGGCCAGGCCCAGTGAATCTCCAGCACGTTGCAGATCACGCAGCCAAGCGCCAGCGCGAAGGCAACCACCTCCAGCCAGGTGACCCCGGCTCCGAACAGCGTGAAGGCGATTTCGAGCATCGGGCGCGACTGTACGCGACGGACTGCCGCTGCGCTGCCCGATAATCACTGCATGAACAGGTTCCCCGCACGCAGTGAAGTGTCGCCACCGGCCCGCTACAGCGCGCCGATCACCCTGGCCGAGCGCCGCGAACTGATCCCTTTCATGCACGTGCTGATCGGCACCGCCTTCGCGGCGATCCGGCCGCTGTTCCTGCGCGGCGTGGCAGTCAGCGCCAAGTCCGATGCGACCCCGGTGACGGCGGCCGACCGCGGCGCCGAAGCCGCCATGCGGCGCGAGATCGAGCGCTGCTACCCGAAGCACGGCATCGTCGGCGAGGAGTACGGCGAGAAGGAAGGCCGGACGTATCGGTGGATCCTTGATCCCATCGACGGCACGAAAGCCTTCATCAGCAACTGCTTCCTTTTCGGCACACTGATCGCACTGGAGCGCGACGACGGCGGCGGCTTCGCCCCGATCCTCGGTGCCATCGCGCATCCTTCTGCTGGCGTAGCGCTGATCGGCCATCGCGGCGAAACTCGGCTTTACGCGGCCGACGGCAGCAAGCGTCCGGTTCGAGTGCGTGGCTGTGAGCGAATCGAAGATGCGACGGTGCTAGCCACTACGCACTGGCAGACCGGCGAGCAGCCGGGCGGCCAGGGCATTGCGGCACTGGTTCGACGCGCGCGCCTGTACCGGACGTGGGGCGATTGTTTCGGCTACTTTGCGCTCGCCACTGGCGGCGCCGACGTGATGCTCGACCCGGCGCTGGCCTACTGGGATGTCGCCGCCATCGTTCCGGTCGTCGAAGGCGCCGGGGGACGTGTCAGCAGCTGGTCGGGCGGCAACCCGCTCGCAGAACCGTCGCTCGTTGCAACAGCGGGACCGCTGCATGACGAAGTGCTCCGGCAACTGCGGATGCCGAACGCGCGTATCGGCTCCGGCTAGCGGAATCACCGCAACGGCGGAGGACGTCGTCGCCGTTCAGCCCAACCGCCATTGCTCCCCGCAGCGTCGGCAGCGCACGCGCAGCCGGTGAGGACGGCCCGCTTCCGGCGGATCGCCGCCGCCGATCTCCTCCGCAGCAAGAACGTCGAACCTGCCCCATGCCTGGCAGCAAGGGCAGCCCGCTGACTCGGCGAACAGTTCGGCGCGTACGAGCAGGACGCAGAAACGCTGCCAGGCCACCCACATCAGCGTCCCCGCCGCCGCGGCAACGGCCACCACAGCGACGTAGTAAACAGTCGAGCCGCGCAGTTCGTCCATCGCTTCGAAGCCCGCAAGCAGCAGTATTGGCGACAGGAATGCTGTCACCAGATAGGCGTGGTTTTCGATGAGTTGCCGCTCGAACCAGTGATGGAAGCCGCGCCGGCAGATCTCATCGCCGATCCCGGAACCGTTCATGCCCAGCCGGTGTCCAGCGCCAAAAGGGATCTGCCGGCGATCGCTTGCTGCGACGATGCGCCTTGCTCAGCGAGGTTCGGCAATTCGCTGCCGCTCACCAGCCGATTCATGCGCTTCGATCAGCGGCGCAGCCGCGAGGCGAATCGCCGGTAGCGTCAGTTCGAGCCGGGTGATCACGAGCGGGCCGAGCTGCTCGATGCGCAGCCGCGCGCCGCGGTGCGGCAGCAGCGATTTGGCCAGGCCAAGGCCGCTCACTGTCGAGCCGACGCGGGCGAGATCGAAGTCCTCCTTGAGCCGACCGGGCTGCTCGATGCGTAGCTCGACGCGCTCGCCGAGCGCGGCGAGCCGGGCGACGACGCGCTGATCGGTCCTGCCGCGATGCTTGATGGCGTTGCTCCCGAGTTCACTGATCACCAGCGCCATCGGAACCGCTTCCTTGTCCGTCACCCGCCACCGGGCAAGCACCGGCGCCGGCGGCTCGACCTGCACGATCGCGTTGTACATGCCGGCGAGGTCGGAGAAAACACCCTGAACAAGGACTGTCAGCGGTACGCCGCCATCGGATGGCTGTATGCCGTGCACGAGCCCGATCGCCTGGATCTGCGCCGCCGCGTCGATCAGCGGCTCGGCCAGCTCCGGACGCGCATAGGCCTGCTGCTGCAGGAGGGACGCGACGCCACGCAGGTTCTTCTTAAGCCGCTGCCGCACGTCGTGGATGACGAGTTCGTGCCGCTTGAGCGCCGCAGCCAGGCGCTGATCCTGCACCGCCTCGCGCTCGGTTGCATCCTCGGCCATGCCGAAGACGCGCAGACCGCCTGCCGGCGTGCGCGCCGGAGTGAAGCGCACCGCGATGCTGCGCGGGCCGCGGGTCGGGTGATCGATCCGCACGGTCATCTCGGTGCGGCGCAGCCGCGCCAGCCGCGCCAGCACGAGCGGCAGGCGGCGCACCAGCGCCGGCCGTTCCTGCGGCTGGACGCACTCCAGCGCCAGGCGCGGGTCTGCCTGCAGCTGCACGGCGGTGATGCCGAGCAGCGCCTCGCAGCGCGGGCTGGCATAGATCAGCGTGGTCAGGCTGCTGTCGGCGATGAAGACAAAGGCATCGATATGCTCGGCGAGTTCGCGGAAGCGCGCTTCCGTGTCCTGAAGGGCCGCTTCGGTCCAGGCGGCGTCCGACAGGTCATCGACGATGGACATCAGGTAACGCGGGCCGTGCGGGCCGGCTCCGCTCTCGTCCTCGAATACCGGCAGCACGCGGCGGTGCACGGTCAGCGGGCGGCCGTCGATCGTCTGGCTTGGCGTGCGCGGCTGTTCGATGATCTGCCCCGATTCGAGCGCCTGCGCATCGAGCGCCGCAAGTTCATCGGCCGGCGCCTGCGGATACAGCTGATGCCAGGTGCGGCCGATCACCGATTCTCGCGGGCGACCGAGCAGCGCCTCGCCGGCGCGGTTGATGCTGATGAAGCGGCCGTCGCGCGCATCGCGCACGGCGACCATGACCGGCAGGGTCTCGACCACCAGGTCGAGATAGTTGCGCATCTGCTGGACTTCCTGCTCGGAACGCTTGCGGGCATCGATGTTCAGCACGGTGACGATCTGACCGGCGTCCGGCCGCTGTGCGTCGGTCGGCCGCATCGAAACCAGGGCCCAGAACTGCGCGCCGTCGGCGCCACGCATGCGGACCTCGGCGGGCGGTTCGCTGGCGCCCGCGCCGGCGTCGAGCCACCCTGGCAGAGGATCATCGGCGGACGTTGCCAGCAGTTCGTTGAAGGCCAGGCCGACCGGCCCCTCGTCGCCACCGAACATGGTCACCGCCTGCGCATTGCACCGAATGACTCGGCTGTCAGCGAGGTGCAACAAGGCCACTTCGGTCGAGTCGAAAACCAGGTTCAGTTCGAGCAGCGAGCGGGATAGGGCCTCGCGCCCGTCGCGCTGCGCAGTGACGTCCAGGAACGTGTAAATCGCATCGGTCGCGCCGACGGCACCGGGCCCGGCCTGCACGGCGCGTGCCTGGACCAGACACCAGACAGGCCGGCCGGAGGCGGTCAACAGCATCGTTTCGGCGCTGCTCGTGCGCTCGGTGGAGACTTCCGGCAACGGCCCCGGCGCCGGCACGCACGAACCGGTCGCCTCGGTAAGCCGAGCCAGCGGCATGCCACTGACCGCCTGCTCGGCGAAACCGAACAGACGCGCGAACTCGCCGTTGGCGCGCACCACGACGCCGCCGCGCACCTGAGCGACGGCCGTGGCCATCGTTTCGAGCAGCGTTCGCTGCTGTCCAACTGCGGCCTCGAGCTGCAGGGCCGCTCGCTTGCGTTCGGTGTGGTTCTCCAGCACCAGTAGGAGGCGACGCCCGGCGCCGGCACGCCAACCCCGCACAACAAGCCGCGCCCACAGTTCCGATCCATCGGCATGAACGACGCGCACGTCGGCGTCGTTCTGCGGCAGCGCCTCGGCCGCCAGCTCGCGTCGCAATCGCCCGGCTGCCGCGTGATCCTCGACGTGAAGCAGGGCCGGGGCCTCGGCCCCGACGAGGTCGATCAGTGCGCGATCCAGCAGGCGGCCCGCGGCGTGATTGGCCTGCAGCACGCGCAGATTCTCGTCGAGCAGCAGCAGCGCCACCGGACTCTCGTCGAACAGCGAGCGGAACCGCTCGGCGCTTTCGAGCAGCGCTGCTTCGGTGCGCTTGCGCTCGCCTATGTCTCGCGCCAGCAGCAACACCGATTCGCGCTGCCCGCTTTCTGAGCGCTGCGCGATGACCTCGACTGACAGCATCGCGCCTGGCCGCAGGCGGCAGGCGTAGCGCGTTTCCCGACGCTCGGCGCCGTGCAGTCGTAGCCGCTCGATCAACCTGGGCATCTCGCCAGGGGGGAGTTCGCTGTCGATCTGCGCCAGCGACGTGACACCGAAGTCGGCGCGCGTGAGTCCCAGCTGGTTTACGGCCGTTGCGTTGGCGTCGATCAGGACACCGTCGACTCCGACCTCGAGGACCAGTTCGCCGGCCTGCTCGAGAGCGCCGCGCAGCGCCGACAGTGAGGTTGCGGCCTGCTGCGCCGGTTCGATCCGTTCGACGAGGACAAATACGCCGTCAAAGGCACCGCGCGTGTCGAAAATCGGCGTTCGCCGCTCGCGAATCCAGGGTCGGCTCCCGGCGGGCAGCGCGTACTCGTGCTGCTCGGTGCCGCGCGTTGCGCCGTCTCGCATTCGCTCGAACGAAGCCATGACTTGCGGCAATGCGGACAGGTCGAAGACCTCGTCGGGCCGGCGGCCGAGGGCCTGCTCGGCGCCCACGCCGGTCATTTCCTCAAGGAAGCCGTTGATGTGCTTCAGCCGCAGTTCTCGGTCGAGCAGCGCGATGCCGACGTTGTCCGCGGCAAGGATCGCCTCGGCGAGCGCATCGGCGCCGCGCGAAGCCCGCACGGCGCCCCGTGCGAAGGTCACGTCGCGCAGCAGCGCAGTGACGTGCGGCGCACGATCGTCACGCTCCAGCAGCAGCCGCACGTCGAAGTGGCGTCGGCCGAGCGGGTGTTCGAAACTGAACTTGAACCAGCGCTCTTCTTCCGTCTGCAGCAGTTCGTGCAGCTGCCCGTTCCACAGACTCGCGTAGGCAGCGAGCCCCTCGATGTCCTCGAACCGTCGGCCGAGCAGGCTGCGGCGGGCCAGGAGCATGGCGCGTTCGAAGGCCGGATTTACGTAGACGATGCGCGCCGCGGCATCGAAACGCAGCAACGCATCCGGCAGCGCATCAAAGAGGCTGGCCGGAGGCAACGACGCTATCGCGCTGGGCGACGGCAGGTCGGAAGCGTCCAAGGAACGGGGGGCGGTCGGCGCGCCGGGATTGGGCGTGATCAGCA
This sequence comes from Burkholderiales bacterium, assembly GCA_024641225.1. Lineage (GTDB taxonomy): Bacteria > Pseudomonadota > Gammaproteobacteria > Burkholderiales > Burkholderiaceae_F > JADJWR01. The sequence continues at coordinate 6,241 of JAHEDN010000146.1, forward strand.
GAATACCCCAGCCATCCCAAGAATGCGGGGTCACGGACGGAAGGTACTCGAATCCGCTCCGCCGAAGGCTGCCGGACCGACCAAGGCAGCCGGCCGAACACGCCAACCAGCGCCGGACGCCACGTACCGCAGCCCGCGCCGAACGGCGGCCGAGTCACCCCACAGCACGCCATCGCCCCCGGGCTTCGCCCATGGCCGATGGTCAGCCTAGAAAGGTATGTCGTCGTCCATGTCGGCGATGTTCGGCGCCGGCTTCGAAGGCGCGCGTGCACCTGCCTCGCGGCCGGCCCCGGTCCGCGGCGGCGCCCCGGTTTCCTCGAAGTCGCCCCCGCCCGCGCCCTCGC
>JAHEDN010000147.1 GCA_024641225.1 Burkholderiales bacterium
GATGCCGATGCCGCGAAGCTGACCACGCTCGACAAGCTGGTCGACTACTGCGGCGCGCGCCTGTGAAGCGGCTGTCGGCCTGGCCGAAGGCCGCGGTGGCGCGTGTCCGCGCACTGCTCGCCGACATCGACGGCACGATGACCAGCGATGGCCGGCTTGGCGCCGCCGCCTACCGGGCCATGGAGCAGCTTCAGCAAGCCGGCCTGCTCGTGGTGCCGGTGACCGGACGCCCGGCCGGCTGGTGCGACCACATCGCGCGCTTCTGGCCGGTGGCGGCAGTGGTCGGCGAAAACGGCGCCTTCTATTTCCGCTACGACCACGGCGGGCGCCGCATGATCCGTGCCTGGGCGCGCGACGCCGCGCATCGCGAGCAGGACCGCTCGCGGCTGGCCGCGATCGGTGCCGAAGTCCTGCGTCAGGTGCCGGGCACGGCCCTGGCCGCCGACCAGCGTTATCGCGAGGCCGACCTGGCGATCGACTGGTGCGAGGACGTGCCGGCACTCGCCGCGGCGCAGGTGCAGCGGGTCGCCGACCTTCTGCACGGTCACGGCCTGACGGTCAAGGTCAGCTCGATCCACGTGAACGCCTGGTTCGGCGCCTACGACAAGCTGACGATGACGCGGCGGCTGATGCGCGAGCAGTTCGGCATCGACCTGCAGACTGACCGCGAGAGCGTGGCCTTCGTCGGCGATTCGCCCAACGACGAGCCGATGTTCGAGTTCTTTCCCAACTCGATCGCGGTGGCCAACATTGCCGACTTCGTCGATTCGATCGCGCACCGGCCGGCCTACGTCACGCGCGGCGCCGAAGGCGCGGGCTTCACGGAACTGGCACGGCTGATCCTGGCCCGGCGGCGCGGCGCGGCCTGACGCGAGTGACGCCCGTCAAGGGCCGGCGCGGGCCGCTGGCTGCGATGACTCCATGGCGCACGTGGGCATCATCGGTGGCGGCGCATCCGGCACGGCAATGGCGTGTGCGCTGAGTCGTCGCGGCCACGAGATCACGATCCGGGCGCGCGAAGCCGAGGTCGTCGAGTCGATCAACCACGCTCCCGCCAACCCCATGTTCCTGCGCGGCGTGCCGCTGCCGGTCGGCATCGCCACCAGCTGCCGCCTGACCCCGCGTCGCCGTGTCCGCTGCACCATGCCGACTGCGCCTCATGCGAGTGTTGACTGAGGTCATCTGCCGGGACGGCTCGGGGTCTATGTTGAAAGTGCTCCAGCAAGCGCGGGGCAAGCGAGGAATGCGATGAAAACTGATCGTGGAACCTGGCGCCCCCTGCGGCGCGATGAATTACGTGACGAGCTCGTTCACGACTCGTACAAGTCGAAACGGAAGCTGCCGGAACCGACGCGGTGTCCGGATTGTGGCGCGGTCTACAGCGCTGGCCGCTGGACCTGGGCCGTGGCGCCCGCCGGCGCGCAAGAACATTGCTGCCCCGCCTGCCAGCGCGTGCGCGACCGGTTTCCGGCCGGCTACGTGGTGCTCGCGGGCGAGTTCCTCGCCGGGCACCGCGACGAACTGCTGCAGCTGGCCCGCAACCGTGAAGCGATGGAGAAAGCAGAGCACCCGCTCGAGCGGATCATGGCCATCGAGGACGTCGAAGGCGGCGTGCAGATCACGACGACCGACACGCATCTGGCGCGCGATATCGGCGAGGCGATGTATTCCGCCTACAAGGGCGACCTCCAGTACCACTACAACAAGGAAGAGAACCTGCTGCGCGTTCATTGGGCCCGCTGAGCCCAGCACCCGCGCGGCGTCGGGTTCCGGAGCGCGGCCTTTCAGCTGCGCTCGCCGCCTTCGCCGGTCTGCTCGTCGATTTCGACGATGTCGTGATCGAGCCGCTCGGCAACACCGATGTCCGCCTCGACCTGCTGCAGCGCTTCTTCCTCATCGGCCGCGGTTTCGGCCGCCTCGCTAGCCGCGGCCAGCGCCTGTGCTGCAGTCGGGTACGGCCCGAACTCCTGCTGGCCATCGTCGGCCACCCAGTAGTAGCCGTCGGGCCTTGCGACCACGCGGTCCGTTCCCGGATCCGCTGCGGCGCGGTCGACCCCTGGACGGGCGGCTGCGCGCGGGGCGGGCTGGCTTTTCCGTGTCATGGCTGTCTCCCTATGGACGAGCCCTTGCGCTCGGTTCGCTTCACTACCCCTTGATACGACCGTAGACCGCCGACAGGCATGCGGCTTGACCACCGTCAAGCGGGTCGGAGCCCGCAGAAGTCGTCGCTGTCAGCGGCGTGCGCGTGGACACGCAAGCCTTCAAGGGTGCACGTGCAGGCGCTGGCCAAGCATCTCTGGAGTGATGAGCGTCACGCCCCCGGCCGTCACGTGAAAGCGTCTGCGGTCCGCCTCGGCGTCGATGCCGACCACGAGCCCCGGCGGAATGCTGCAGCGCTTGTCAACCACAGTGCGCAGCAACACCGCGCCCTGGCCGACCTCAACGTCCGGCAGCAGCACCGAATCCTCGATCCGCGCGGCGTTGTCGACGCGCACGTTGGTCGACAGCAGCGAGCGTCGCACGACGGTGCCGCTGACGATGCAGCCGCTGGCGACCAGCGAGTCGGGGGCGATGCCTCGCCGGTGCTCGTCATCGAAGACGAACTTGGCCGGCGGCAACTGCTCCTGGCAAGTCCAGATCGGCCACTCGCGGTCGTACAGGTTCAGGTCGGGAACCACGCGGGTCAGCTCGAGGTTGGCCTCCCAGAACGCATCGATCGTGCCGACGTCGCGCCAGTACGGCCGGCCGCGGGCCATGTTCACGCAACTCGCGCAGAAATTATGTGCGCGAAGCTGACAGCCCTCGTTGAGCAGCGTTGGAATCACGTTGCGTCCGAAGTCGTGCTCCGATCCCGGCGTGGCCGCATCGAGCGCCACTGCCGCATAGAGCGACTCGGCATCGAACACGTAGACGCCCATGCTCACCAGCGCCGTGCCGGGATGTCCCGGCATTGGCCGCGGCTGCGCCGGCTTTTCCTCGAAACGCCGGATCCAGCCGTCGCCGTCGACTTCGACCACGCCGAACGCGGAGGCTTCGGCGAGCGGTACCTCGACGCAGGCAATCGTCGCCTGCGCGCCGCTTTCGACATGCTCGGCGAGCATCACCTCGTAGTCCATCTTGTAGACGTGATCGCCGGCCAGCACGAGCACGTGCTGCGGTCCATGCCGTAACAGCAGGTCGACGTTCTGGTGGACGGCATCCGCCGTGCCCTGGTACCAGACCGGCTCGAGCCGCTGCTGGGCCGGCAGCAGTTCGACGAACTCGCCGAAGCGGCCATCGAGGAACGTCCATGCCCGCTGCAGGTGCCCGATCAGGCTCTGCGCCTTGTACTGCGTGCATACGCCAATGCGGCGTAGTCCGGAATTGACACAATTGGACAGCGTGAAGTCGATGATCCGGTAGCTGCCGCCGAAAGACACCGCCGGCTTCGCCCGCCAGTCGGTCAGCTGCCCCAGTCTGGTGCCGCGACCGCCGGCCAGCACGATCGCCATCGAGTTGCGCACATAGGCGCTCGGGATGCGCGCCCGCAGCCTGCTGCTGCTCTCCCGTGCGCGCTTGCGCTCCGGCATTGGTTGCGCGTCGGCCGGCCTTTCGGCAATCGTAGGCATTCCGTCTCTCCGACAGACCGTGAACGCTTTGTTGAACCTATACACGGCCGCCGGCGGCCGGGGCTGACTGCCGTCAACGCTTGACCCCCATATCGAGCGACGAATACCGCATCGGCGCCACCTCGGCACGACTGCGAACGATTCAGCCGATCCGGAAGCGTGCCCGCAGCGCGCGATGCTGGAACATCCAGGCCGCCAGCAGCATCAACGCCGCCACCGCGCCGAGGATCAGAGCCAGCCTCAGGTACGGCTGGCCGAGCGCCGCGCGCATCGAGGCAAACCCCACCAGCGTGCGCACCCACTCGAAGGCTCCCAGCACGAGCGCCGCCTGCAGCGTACGCGCCGCCCACGGCCGCGGCACCGCGAGCAGCGCCGTCAGCGCGACCGAGAGCACCGCCAGCGGCAGCAGGCCAGCGCGGTAGAAATGAGCCGCGAGCAGCAGCAGCGCAAGGAAGGGAAGCAGCAGTCGGACAAAGAGCATCAGCAGCAACCGAGGCATCCGAGAGAATAGGTGCTGATGGCGCGCCTACTGCCGCAGTACGCACTTCGCATACAGGTCGCCGAGGCGGCCCTGCGGGTCGTAGCGCGCCTTGAGCCGGCGGTACGCGTCGCCGCCATAGGTCGCCCAGAACTCGTCGGCCGCGTAATAGCTGTCGGAGTAGAGCGACTTGATCCCGTGGAGGCGCGCCACTTCGCTTTCGACCAGGCGGTTAAAGTGGCCTGGTGGATGGGCCTCGCGCCTGCGCACGACGTCCCAGAAGCCGAAGTTCACGTACAGCCCCTCACGGCGCGGGAAAAGCGGAAACCGCGCCGCCAGCGGCGTGGCGCCGATCGGGCAGATCCACACCGGAAGGATGCCGATCTCGCGCAGCAGGAAAGCGAGGAACTCACCGGCATGTTCGATCGGCAGGTCGACGTCCTGGATCACCGACTCGCGGTGCCATCCGGAAAGCCGGTCGAGCGCGCGCGTGAGGCCGAGCCTGCTGTTCAGCCGCATGAGCTTCGTGTACGTGCGAGAGTTCAGCCGGCTGCGGCCGTAAAGCCGGCGCAGCCAGGGTCGCTGCGCGCCGAGGTTCTTCGAGCACCAGAACCAGTCGGTGTCCCAGCGCCACAGGTAGTCGTGCACGGTCAGGACATCGAGTTCACGTTCGAGCAGCGAGCGGTAGTAGATGCGCTCGAACGTGTAGTCGGAAACGTAGGACGCTTCGTCGACGAAGCGTGCCGTGCTGAGCACCATCGTGCCGGCATCGAAGACCACGCCGTCGACAAAATCGGCGTCGCCGGCGCAAGCCTGCGCGAGCGCGGCAAAGAACGCGTCCGCCCCTCCGAAGCGCCGATGTTCGACGGCCACGTAGTGCTTGACCGGCAGCGTGGCAGCGCGCACGCGCAGCGCGTAGCCCAGCGTGCCGTACGAATTGGCGAGGCCGTGGAACAGGTCGGCGTGCTCGTTGTCGGGCCGCGCGTTGACGATCTCGCCGGCCCCCGTGAGGACGTCCACTTCGAGCACGGTTTCGTGCACGAGGCCGTAGCGGAACGACGTCGCCTCGATGCCGACGCCGGCCACCGCGCCGCCGAGCGTGATCGACTTCAGCTGCGGCACCACGGCCGGCATCACGCCCTGCGCCAGGCAGGCATCGGTCAGCACGTCGTACGGCACCATGCCTTCGGCGTCGACCCAGCCCGCCGAGCCGTTTACGGCGAGGACATGATCGAACTCACGCACGTCCAGCCGGCGCTTGATCGTGGCCTCTCGATCGCGGAACAGGTTCGAAGTCGGTTTGCCCAGGCCGAAGCGGCCGGCCTGCGCCAGCGCGGCGCGCAGCGCCTGGCAGCGTCGCTCGTGTTCGGCGTAGGCCGCCTCAGTCACCATCGGACTCCGGCGGTGCCGGCTTGCCGTACAGGAACGCTCTGCTCATCGGATAGGTCTGCGGCGTGCGCCGCCCCTTGCCGAAAGTGATCTGATACAGGCCGGTGATGCCGTTGCCGGCGCGGAACATCTCGGCGCAGCCGACCAGATAGGTACGCCAGATGCGGCGGAAGCGCTCATCGAAGCGCGCCGGGTTCAGGCGCCGGATGTCGTCCCAGTGTGCATCGAAGCGCTCGGCCCAGGCCTCGAGCGTCAGCACGTAGTGCCGGCGCAGGTTCTCGATGTCGATGATCTCGAGCCCGTGCCTGTCCATCGCGTCGAGCGCTTCGGTCAGGCTGGGGATCCAGCCGCCAGGGAACACATGGTCGCGGATGAAGAACTCGGTCGGATACTGTCCCACGTGGCCGATGAAGTGCAGCATGCCGAGGCCGCCCGGCTTCAGGAAGTCGGCGTGCGCCTTGACCACCTCGTCGATCTGGTCGCGGCCGGCGTGCTCGAGCACGCCAATCGAGACCACCTTGTCGTACTGGCGGTCGACGTCGCGGAAGTCGGCTTCGCGCACGTCGAGCTGCTCGCCCAGACCGCGCCGGCCGATCTCGTCGCGCAGCCAGTCGACCTGCTCGGTCGTGGTGTTGAGCCCGCTGACCCGCGCGCCGTAGTGCTTCGCGGCATGGAACATGAAGCCGCCGAAACCGCAGCCGATGTCGATCACCGACTCGCCCGGCGCGAGCAGCACCTTGCGGCAGACGTGCTCGACCTTGTTGATCTGCGCCTGCTCGACCGTCGCGGTTCCCTCGCTCCAGTAGGCGCAGGTGTACATCATCAGCTCGCGGTCGAGCCAGTAGCGGTAGAAATCGGCGCCCAGGCCGTAGTGGAAACGCGCGTTGTCCTTGGCACGCTGCCAGTCCTTGTTGTTGCGCCTGAACTCATGCCAGCGGTTGCGCAGCCGCACGAGCGGCGCCGGCTGCGAGAAACCGGCCTGCAGGCCGAGCGCGAATAGCGCCGCCAGGTCGCCTTCGATGTCGACCTGGCCGTCGAAGTAGCCGTCGAGCAATCCGATGTGGCCGAACAGGACGGCGCGGCGCTGCGCCGCCG
>JAHEDN010000148.1 GCA_024641225.1 Burkholderiales bacterium
CTTGCTGCAATGGCCGCACGTCGGTTCATCGTTGAAGCGTTCGGATCTGACACGGTTCTGCGACCGGCAATGCGGACAGCGGATGATCATGACGGCACCGGATCGTATGACTGAAGCGCAAATGCGGCCGGAACGGGCGAGTTCAATGCGACACTCGCCGCTGTGCCCTCCGCAGATCGTCAGTCGATGAAGCCTCGCAATCCCGGCCGGCCGCGCACCCCGCCGGCCGACCGCCCGCCGCAGCGACGAGGTGGCGCGGAGGTCGAGGCCGGCAATAAAGACCTGCCGCGCCTGTCGAAGCGGATGAGCGAACTGGGCCTCGCGTCGCGTCGCGAGGCCGATGAATGGATCGCCGCAGGCTGGGTACGGGTCGACGGCCTGATCGTCGACACCCTCGGCGCAAGAGTGCGGCCTGATCAGCATATCGAGATCGACCCTCGCGCACGACGCGAGCAGTCCGAACGGGTAACGGTGCTGCTGCACAAGCCGGTCGGATACGTCAGCGGCCAGGCCGAAGACGGGTACCGACCCGCGATCGTCCTGGTGACGCCGGGAAACCGCTGGCAAGGCGACCGCGTGCCGATCGACTTTTCGAGAACGCATCTGCGCGGACTGGCCGTAGCCGGTCGGCTCGACATTGATTCCACCGGCCTGCTTGTACTGACTCAAGACGGACGCATCGCGCGGCAATTGATCGGCGCCGGATCGTCGATCGAGAAGGAATACCTGGTGCGCGTCGTCTGGCCCGAGGCGCCGCGACCCGGTCCGCTGAACGAGACTTTCCCCGCGGAGCGGCTGCAGTTGCTTCGCCACGGGCTCTCGCTGGACGGCGTGCAATTGAAGCCGGCCAAAGTGTCTTGGCAGAACGAAGACCAGTTGCGATTCGTGCTGCGCGAAGGCAGGAAACGGCAGATCCGGCGCATGTGCGAAGCAGTCGGTTTGCACGTCGTAGGACTGAAGCGCGCGCGCATCGGCAGTGTCGTGCTGGGCGCGCTGCCCCCGGGGCAATGGCGCTACCTGCGAGCCGACGAGTCCTTCGACTGATCCGGCGCGGCGCGGCTCCTGTCGAATCGCTGCAGCGGCCGGTACGGCACCGGTCGCCGCGCCGAACGTGTTCCCCGTTACGGCTGCCCCGCGGACAGCCGCTTCGCAGACGCGATCAGTCTTCCTCTTCCTTGCGCTTGTATGCTGCCGCAAGCTGCTGCTGCACGCCCGGCGGTACAGGCTGATAGTCGGCCAGTTCCATCGAAAAGCTGCCGCTGCCCTGGGTCATCGCCTTGAGCCGCCCGGCATAACCTTCCAGTTCGGCCAGCGGCACGACGCCCTGGACCATCATCATCCCCGCCGCCAGGTTGCCGGTTCCGGTCACCTGGCCGCGCCGCGACGAGAGGTCGCCCGTGATGTCTCCCATCGCCGTATCAGGGGTGACGATCTCGATGTTGACGATTGGCTCCAGCACGATCGGCCGCGCCTTCGGCATCGCATCGAGCATCGCTTTGCGTCCTGCGGACACGAAGGCGATCTCCTTGCTGTCCACCGGATGATGCTTGCCGTCGTACACGGTCACGCGCAGATCCTGGATCGGATACCCGGCAACGTAGCCGGTGCCAAGCACCTCGCGCACGCCTTTTTCCACGGCCGGGATCAGGTTGAAAGGAATCACGCCGCCCTTGACCTGATCGACGAACTCGAAACCCGCGCCGCGCGGCAGCGGTTCGACACGCAAGAACACCTCTCCGAACTGCCCGGCCCCGCCGGTCTGCTTCTTGTGCCGGGCGTGCCCCTCGGCCGGCGCCGCGATCGTTTCGCGATACGGTACGCGCGGCGGCCTGGTGTCCACCTCGAGCTTGAACTGCGAGTTCATGCGCTCGAGCACGCTGCGCAGATGCAGTTCGGTGAGGCCGCGGATCACGGTCTCGTTGGTCACCGCGTCATGGTCGACGGCGAGCGTCGGATCTTCGGCCGCCATCTTGGCCAGGATCTCGGAGATCCGGCCTTCGTCGCCGCGCCGCCGTGGCTGGATCGCGAGCCCGAACATCGGCTTCGGGAAGTCGAGGGGCTTCATGTGGATGAAGTCCTCGTCGTGGGAATCGTGGAGCACGCAGTCGAAGACGATCTCGTCGACCTTCGCCACCGCACCGATGTCGCCCGGCATCAGCGTCGGCACCTCTACGGTGTCCTTGCCTTGCAGCAAGAACAGGTGGCTGGCCTTGAAGGGCTTCTTGCCCTCGCCAACGTAGAGCTGGGTGTCCTTGCTGATCGTGCCCTGGTGAACGCGAAAGATGCCGATCTTGCCGACGTAAGGATCGTTGACCACCTTGAACACGTGCGCCAGAACGTGCTTGCCCGGATCCGGCTCGGAACGGAACGACTCGGCCGACTCACCATCGCCCCTGACGAAAAGCGGCGGATTGCCTTCCGCCGGGTTCGGCAGGTGACGCACCATCACGTCGAGCAGTTCCTGCACGCCGGCACCGGTGCGCGCCGAGGTGAAGCAGACCGGAATCAGATGGCCTTCGCGCAGCGCCTTCTCAAGCGGCGCGTGCAGCGTGGTCGGATCAACCGCGCCTTCCTCCAGGTACTTCTCCATGGCCTCGTCGTCGACTTCGACGACCTGCTCCATCACCTTGCGATGGACGTCCGCCACCGACTGGAAATCCGCCACGCCCTCGTCGTGGTCGAAGCAGTCGATGACCCGGTTGCCGCCGTCGGTCGGCAGGTTGATCGGCAATACTTCCTGGCCGAAGGCCTCCTGCAACTCCTCGAGCAGCAGTGGCAGGTTGACGTGCTCGTGATCGATCTTGTTGACGACGACCATCCGGCACAAGTTGCGCGCCTTGGCCCAGGCCATCATCCGGCGCGTGACGAGTTCGATGCCGTTGGTAGCGCTGACCACGACGGCCAACGTTTCCACCGCATCGAGCGCACCGAGCCCCTGCCCGATGAAATCCGGGTAGCCCGGTGTGTCGATGAGATGGATGCGCGTGCCGTTCTGATCGCAGTGCAGGATCGACGAACGCAGCGAATGCAGCGTGCTTTTCTCCTGCGGGTCGTAGTCGGAAACGGTCGTGCCACGTTCGACGGCGCCAGGCGCGCCGATCATTCCGCCCTTAACGAGCAGTTGTTCAGCCAGCGTCGTCTTGCCTGCTGCTCCGTGGCCGACAAGGGCCACGGTCCTCAGATCCTCGGTTCTGTACTCGGCCATTATCTGTCTCCCTCCTTGCCAGGGCGCACTTTAAGGCGATGCGCCGATCTCGCCAAACCGGCACGGCGGAGATTTCGCGCTCCTCTGACGAAGCGCAACGCCCGGCGTTCGGCCCCAGCGCAGCCCGGACGGCGGCACAATGCCCGCGACTGCCAGACTGGCAGGGAGACAAGGAAGACAGTGACCATCAACACAACGGCTGGCGTGCCCGAGCATGCGCGCATCGTCATCATCGGCGGCGGAATAATGGGCTGCTCAGTGGCCTATCACCTGGCCGGGCTCGGGCAGACCGACGTGGTTCTGCTCGAGCAGGGCCGGCTCACCTGCGGAACGACGTGGCACGCCGCCGGGCTGGTCGGTCAGTTGCGCAGTCACGAGAGCATGACCCGGCTGATCCGCTATTCAACCGACCTCTACGCGCGGCTCGAGGCAGAGACAGGCCTGGGCACGGGATGGAAGCAATGCGGCTCGCTGGCGGTGGCGCGCACTGCCGACCGCATGATCCAGCTCAAGCGCACGGCCGCCGTGGCGCGCGCCCATGGCGTCGACTGCGACCTGCTGTCGCCGGCGGAAGCCGGCAGGCTTTTCCCGATCATGGCCACCGCCGATCTTCACGGCGCGGTCTGGCTGCCAGGCGACGGCAAGGCCAACCCGACCGATCTGACGGTGGCGCTCGCGAAAGGAGCGCGCAATTCCGGCGTGCGGATCGTCGAAGGCATTCGCGTCGAGGGCGCCGTTCACGAAGTCAGCGGCGCCGGCAGGCGAATCGCTGCGCTGCGCTGGCGCGACAAGCAAGGCCAGGCAGGATCGATCGCAGCAGACACGGTCGTGCTGTGCGGTGGTCAGTGGTCGCGCGCACTCGGGCGCGAACTCGGCGTCGCCGTGCCGCTGTTTTCCTGCGAGCACTACTACGTCGTCACCGACACGATTTCCGGCGTGTTCCGCGACTTGCCGGTCATGCGAGATCCGGACGGCTATGTGTACTTCAAGGAAGAGGTCGGCGGACTGCTCATGGGCGGCTTCGAACCAAACGCCACGCCCTGGCTGCAGTCAGCCGAGCACCGGGGCGGCATTCCGGAGAACTTCGAGTTCCAATTGCTGCCCGACAACTGGGATGCGTTCGAGATTCTGATGGACAACGCGATCCAGCGCGTACCCGCACTGGCCGAGGCAAAGATCAAAGCCTTTTACAACGGCCCGGAGTCGTTCACAGCGGACAACAACTTCATCCTCGGCCCGGCTCCGGGTCTTGCGAACCTGTATGTCGGCTGCGGTTTCAACTCGATGGGCATCGCTTCCGGTGGCGGCGCCGGCAAGGCACTCGCCGAATGGATCGTCCAGGGCGAGCCGACGATGGACTTGTGGCCGGTGGACATACGCCGATTTGCACCCTTCAACGCCAACGAACGCTGGTTGGCGGACCGGATCAAGGAGGTGCTCGGCATGCACTACAAGATGCCCTGGCCAAACCGTGAACTCGAGTCGGCCCGTCCTTTCCGTCGCTCCCCGCTTTACGCGCGGCTGCAAGAAGCCGGCGCCTGCTTCGGCTCGAAGATGGGGTGGGAGCGCGCAAACTTCTTCGCGCCCACGCCAGCACAGGCGACCATCGAGTACGCGTGGGGCCATCAGAACTGGCATCCGTGGGTCGCCGCCGAGCACAGCGCGTGCCGCGAACGTGTTGCGGTCTTCGACATGAGTTCGTTCGCCAAACTCCTGATCAAGGGTGCAGACGCCCATGCGGCGCTTCAATATCTGGTCGCCAACGACGTGCCGACCTCGCCCGGCCGCACCGTCTACACGGGCATGCTCAACGATCGCGGTGGCTACGAGTCCGATTTCACGATTACCTGCATCGACTGGAACGAATACCTGATCGTGACTGGCAGTGCGCAGGCCGTACGCGACGGCGATGTCATCGAGCGCGCGCTGGTGACCATGCCGCAGCGGCGATCGTTCACCGTGACTGACGTGACATCGATGTACGCGATGCTTGCGGTGATGGGACCCGCGTCGCGTGAACTGCTGTCGCGAGTTTCGACGGCGCAGTTCGATAACGCCGCCTTCCCGTTCGGTACTTCGCAGCAGATCGACATCGGATACGCGACCGTGCGCGCAACGCGGCTTACCTATGTTGGCGAGCTGGGCTGGGAACTCTACGTGCCGGTGGAGTTCGCGACCGCCGTCTACGAAGATGTCGTCGCCGCAGGCGCTGACTTCGGCCTGCGCAACGCGGGTTACTACGCGGTCGACTCGCTGCGCCTGGAGAAGGGTTACCGCGCCTGGGGCCGGGAACTCACGCCTGACATCAATCCCTTCGAGGCGGGTCTGGCCTTCGCAGTGAACTGGACCAAAGGGCGGTTCCGCGGTCGCGCCGCACTGGAGGCCCTGAAGGACGCTGGCGGCGCGGCGACCGTCGCGAGACGAATCGCTTCCCTGGTAGTCGACGCCCCGCAGACCAACCTCTGGGGCAACGAGCTGATCCTCCGCGACGGCGAACCCGCCGGGTTTGTAACTTCGGCTGCCTTCGGACACACGCTGGGCGGGCCAGTTGCCCTGGGCTTGGTCAGCCGTCGGAAAGGATCGGCGGATAAAGCCTGGATCGAATCCGGCAACTGGGAGATTGACCTCGCCGGTACGCGCCTCCCTGCCGCCGCGTCGTTGCGTGCGCCCTACGACCCCGCCGGCCAGCGGGTGCGCTCGTAATCCTTGGAGACCAAGGCCAAGCCGGCGCACGCTGCCCAAAGCAAAAAGCCCCGGCCTTTCGGGCCGGGGCTCTCACTTTAGGGCAAGCCTGACAATGTCCTACTTTCACGGGAAATACATCCCACTATCATCGGCGCTGAGGCGTTTCACGGTCCTGTTCGGGATGGGAAGGGGTGGTTCCGCCTCGCTATGGTCGTCAGGCTAAAGGGGACGACCTTTCCACTCCTCGCCGTCCGGCGATTCGCAGAAGATCCAACTCGGAAGAAGCAGCCGCACACCTGCGGTGCGCGGGGTCGTGATCGCGGTGCTCTCAGCCTCGGAGAACGAGGCAGCACGGTTATAGGATCAAGCCGCACGGGCAATTAGTACTGGTTAGCTTAACGCCTCACAGCGCTTCCACATCCAGCCTATCAACGTCCTGGTCTTGGACGACCCTTCAGGGAGGTCAAGCCTCCGGGAAGACTAATCTTCAGGCAAGTTTCCCGCTTAGATGCTTTCAGCGGTTATCTCTTCCGCACATAGCTACCCGGCGATGCCACTGGCGTGACAACCGGTACACCAGAGGTGCGTCCACTCCGGTCCTCTCGTACTAGGAGCAGCCCCCGTCAATCTTCCAGCGCCCACGGCAGATAGGGACCAAACTGTCTCACGACGTT
>JAHEDN010000149.1 GCA_024641225.1 Burkholderiales bacterium
ATGCACGGTGTCGTCATTGATGGCCTCTTCGTGAACGGGATGTCCGGGGCGAAGCTAGCACCGCGACTCCGGCGCCTGCAACCGCAGCCGTGCGGTGGTGCAGCTCGTCGCGCAGACTCGACCCGCCACACCAGACTGAAGATCCGGCCTGACCTCGATGACGACGCGGCGCTGCCGGGCCTCTGCCCGCCTAAGGCCGAGCACAGAGGACGGTACGAGACTGCCAGCGCAGTGAATCGGAACTGAGCGGCGGGTGTCTCGCCGCGAGCCTCAGGCGACGCTCACTGCCGGCTGCGGGCGCACGAGCTGCAAGGTGGGGCTCCGTGCACTGGAGTCCTGCGCACGCTCGTGATCCCTTACGAAGGCGGGAATCTTCTCCGGCGGCATGGCAGCACTGAAGACAAACCCCTGCGCGCGTGCGCAGCGATTCTGGCGCAGGAACTGCGCCTGCTGCGATGTCTCGACACCCTCGGCAACAACGATCTTGCCGAGCGCGTTGGCCATTTCAATGATCGCCGTGGCGATGATCGCCGCCTGCGGATTCTCGCCAACGTCGGTGATGAACGTGCGATCGAGCTTCAATACCTTCGCCGGCAGCTGCTTGACGTAGGCGAACGACGAATACCCCGTACCGAAGTCGTCGACGGCGATTTCCACGCCCCGTTCGCGCAGCCGCTCCAGGGTCGCCACCGCGTCAGGACCCGCGTCGACCAGCAGCGACTCGGTCACCTCGAGCTCAAGATGCTGCGCCGCCGTCGTCGAACTGGTGAGCGCGCCCTCGACCGAGGCTGCAAATGACGGATTGCGAAGTTGCACCGCCGACACATTGACGGAGACGCGCGCGATTACGGTGCCGGCCTCGACCCAGCGCCGGTGCTGTCGGCAGGCCTCGCGCATCACCCAGCTGCCGATCGCCTCGATGAGCCCGCTTTCCTCGGCGTGGTCGATGAACGCGTCCGGCGCCAGGAGTCCGCGCTGCGGATGCTGCCAGCGCAGCAGCGCCTCAACCGCGCAGACCTCGCCGCTCGCGAGGTCGATCTGCGGCTGGTAGTGGAGAAGGAACTCGCCTCGTCTGAGCGCTTCGCGAAGTTCGCGGTCGATAGTCACGCGTGCCGAGGCGTCGGCGTCCATCCGGTCCTCGAAATATGCGTAGCGGCCACGACCGCGGTCCTTGGCGAGATACAACGCCGTGTCGGCCTTCTTCAGCAACTCGGCGCTGTTCTCGCCGTCCTTCGGGTAGAGCGAGATCCCGATGCTGCCGCCCGCGTACATCACGTGTCCGTCGATCTCGAACGGCTCGTTCAGCACGGAGATCAGCGTGCGGGCGACGCCGCCGGCGTCGGTTGCGTCCTTGATGTTGGTCAGCAGGACCGTGAACTCGTCGCCGCCGAGCCGCGCGACGATATCTACGTCGCGCACTGCGCGCCGGATCCGCGCCGCAGCGTGCCGGAGCAGCACGTCGCCGGCTGCATGCCCCAGCGTGTCGTTGGTGCGCTTGAACCGGTCAAGGTCAATGTAGAGCACGGCCAGCAGCTGATTGTCGCGGTGCGCGAACTTCACCTGCTGGGTGAGCATGTCGATCAGGTAGTGTCGGTTGGGCAGACCGGTCAGACTATCGAAATGTGCCTGATCGTGAAGCTGCCTGTCGCGAGCGACGGACGACAGCGCCACGGCCAGTCGGTCGATCACACCGGCCAGTGCCAGCGCCTGGTTGGTAGACAGTGCCGTCTTCTTGTCATGACCCAGCACTACGACGCCCCACACCTTGTCGGCGCGGGCAATGGGAAGCAGGTAGAGGTACTTGGCACCATGCTCGTGCAACAGGCTGCGGTAGATCGCCGGCAGCCGAATCGACTTGGACCACTTCCGCAGGCTGGAATCGGCGCTCGACAGATCGATCGCGCGCGGCAGTTCATCACGCAGGATCTTGCCGTGACTGTCACGCAGATACACCTTGGTGGAGCCCGGTGCGTCGGCCTCGAGCAGGCCGAGGCTGACAACCTTGATGCCCGAGATCTCGTGGATGCAACTCAGCGCGATCTCGGCCACCTGTCGCATGTCGACTGTGGTCAGTATCGTGCGATCGATCTCGGAAAAGGCGGAAAGCGTGCGAAAGTGCAGGCCGAGCTCGGCGGTCATCTTGTTGAACGACCGGGCCATCTGGCCGAACTCGTCCTTGCTGTGCACCGGAAGCGGCGTCCCGAAGTCCCGTCGGGCGACGCGCTGCATCCCGAACAGCACGCGTCGCAGTGGCGTCAGGATGCGGCGCACCTGATCGAGGCTGAGCAGCGCCACGATGACCACCGACAGAACCGCGACGGGCAGGAACATGGTGCGGAACCAGTTCAACGGCTGTAGCGCCTCCGATTCCGGCAGTAGCGCGGTAATGAGCAGGTTGCTTCCTTCAAAACGATCGTTGACCGCGAGCAAGACCGATGCGGCGCGATGCTTTTCGCCGTTCACCGGCAACGGACGCGCCGTCTCGCCCGTGATGGCCTGCGACGTCAACTGCATCACGTTCTCGGCCGTCAGCCCCGCGGGGCAAGACAGTGGCAGCCCGGTGGCGACCGCAACGCAAAGCCTTCTGAGGGCTGCATCCTGACTCCGCTCGCCCCACAGGAATCGCTCGGACAGAGATGCGGCGATGAACCCGATATCGCCGCTTCCCGGCACGGCGTGGACGATCGAAAGCGTCGGCGGATTGCCCGGTGCGGCCACCAGCGCGGAGCGGCGCACCTCGCTCGCCGGATCGAGCTTGAGCGGGTCAAAGCCAGCCAGCAGCGGTGCCTGCCCAGCCTCTCTGAGCAGGCGACCCTGGCGATCCAGCGCCGTGACACCGCTCAGTTCCTGGCCGATATCCGGCACGAGTCTGTCGAAAACGTTGACGTCCGCTGCGGCCGCGCTGAGGATTTCTTCAGCCGCCAGCAGCCGGTCGGACAACGTGGTACCTAGCAGCCGGGCGTCGAGCGAGAGCTCTTGGTCCAACCGCTCTTGCAGCACCTGCGAAACGTACAGGTACGAGAGTCCGGCAAGAAGCGTCACCGGAACCAGGGCGGCGAGCACGAACATCGTCATCAGGCGCCGTCCGACGCTGCTCGACAGATACCAGCGTAACCAGCGAAGAGCGCCGGTGCGGCGGGGCGATGTCGACGCGGACGACTTGGCCGCGGGTTGTCCGGGCGGGACTGTGCTTGCGTCCTCCTGCGGCGGCTCGTCGGCGCTCAGTTCGGTCTGTGGCGCATCCTGCGGCTCGATGAAGACCGTCGGTTCGCCTTCGGTCATTTCCTGAACCGAGGGAAGTCGGGCCGCCGGGCTGCCGAGGAGTTGCTCTTGCTTGTCGAACATCGGCGGATTGCCTTCTTGGGCGGCAGGCAAAGTCAGGGTCGGGCGCTCATTCGCTGTCACTGGCGCCAGGCACTCCCGACGCCTCGTCGGGTGGCGGACGTCACCGCCGACAGGTGTCAGCACCCTCGGCGAGCCAGGCCGCAGCAAGCGACGATGACGCGATCGTATCCCGCGAACGCGGTATTCGCGAGAATCGTCGATGCCATTGAGCCCGCCATTTCGACCTTCGATCCAGACATGAAGAACAAGGCCCTGGTCGGCGCGGGATCACTGCCGAAGGTGTGAGCGACCACTTATTTGTAGTGCACCGTTCAATAAAGACTCTCGATCAAGTGCTTATCGCTGCGCTGAAGCGGCGCACGGCTGGCGCCTGCCGGACCGGCGCGCGCTTCAGGCGACCATCTCCATCACCTGTTTGCGTCATTGGCCCGGAGCGGCTGGTGCTTAGTTCCCGATCTGGCTGCGTGCGCCGGCGCTGATCTCAAAGACTGCTGTTCGGGCCGGGTCGACGTCGATACGAATCCAGCCGGACAGCGGTTCGCCCCATGATTGAACGCGCAGCAGGTTGCGGACTGGCGGCGATTCGGAGGCCAGTGGCCGGTCGACGAAGAAGAAGTGGCCATCGCCATGCGCGAGCAGCACCGGCCGCCCGAACCGCAGTGAAAGCCGGTGCAGCGCCTGGATCACGCCCTCGAAGCCAGCACGATGCGGATGGCCAGGCGGGAGATCGAAGCGGGGGTTGGCGTGCATCAGCACGACCACGGCTATGGCGCCGGAATGCTGCGCGCTTCTGAAGGCGGCTTCGAGCCAGGACAGGTTTGCCGCCTTTCGCTCCTCGAAGGCCGCGATACGGTCGCGTCGCGGGACATCGGCGCTGTCGCTCGGGTCGATGCCGTGCCACGGCGCAAGCGCATTGCGGCTGCCGACCACGTGAAGCGTCAGGAACATCACGCGCTCGTGAACGAACCGCACGTTCTCGACGAACTCTGCGTGTGACTCCGCTTCCGCCTGCGAACGCTGCAGCAGTGGCCGTTTCCCCATTGAGCGGGTCGGATCGGCGAATGCCAGCCCGCGCAGCGCTGCCAGCCGCTCGAGCGGATGGAAGCGGCCGGCGGCGGCGCGGTGACAGTCCGTCCATTCGTTGTCGCCGGGCGTGTACACGAGCGCGCCGGATGCCTCCTGCATCAGCGCCAGGCGCCGGCGCAGGAGTTCATCGGTGCACGGCTCGCCGCCGTCCTTCAGGTCGCCGGCGTGGAGCACGAATCGCACCGAAGGATCGTCGTCGATCTCGCGCAATATCGCCGCCAGGCGATGCTCGGCGGCGGCGCCGTACGGCGTATCGCCGATCAGCGCGAAGGAAAATGCCGCTGACGACGGCGGCTCGCCGGTGCTCGTGCAAGCGGAGGCAAGCGCAAGCACCAGCGTGCCAAAGGCTCGACGGAGGCCGTTCGGCAACGTGTCGCTCATGGCATGCGCGCGGCAATGTCCTGCCTCAAGCGAACGGCGAATCGTGCCGTCTCGCCCCTCCGGCGCTGCCTACAATGATCGACTCTTGTGCGCCCTCGTGTCGGAGGCCCCCAATGCATCACGACTCCCACATCCTGCATCGTCAGTTGCGCGGCCAGTACCCGCTGGCAGCGCGAGCCCAAGGCTGCTTCATCGAGGACTCTGAAGGCAAGCGTTACCTCGACGCCTCCGGCGGCGCGGCCGTGTCCTGCCTGGGTCATGGCCACCGCGACGTGCTCTCCGCCATGCACGCCCAGCTCGACGGCATCGCCTATGCGCACACGAGCTTTTTCTCCACCGCAGTTGCGGAAGAGCTCGCCGACGCGCTGGTGGCCGACGCACCGGAAGGCATTTCGCATGTTTATCTGGTCTCCGGCGGCTCGGAGGCGATCGAGGCGGCGCTCAAGCTGGCGCGTCAGTACTTCGTCGAGATCGGTCAGCCGCAGCGTGCGAAGTTCATCGCCCGCCGCAACAGCTATCACGGCAACACGCTCGGGGCGCTGGCTGTCGGCGGCAACGCCTGGCGGCGCCAGCAGTTCGCGCCGCTGCTGATCGATGTCGAGCACGTCGCGCCGACGTATGCCTATCGCGACCGGCGCGCCGACGAAACCGAGACGCAGTACTGCGAGCGGCTCGTTGCGGAGATCGAGCAGACGATCGAGCGGGTCGGCGGCGAGAACGTTATCGGCTTCGTTGCCGAGACTGTCGGCGGTGCCACTAGCGGCTGCCTGACGGCGCCGCCGGGTTACTACCGGGCGGTCCGCGAGTTGTGCGACCGGCACGGATGCCTGCTCATCCTCGATGAGGTGATGTGTGGCATGGGTCGCACCGGCACATTGCACGCCTGCGAGAAGGAGGGCGTCGCGCCCGACCTGATGGCCATTGCCAAGGGCCTTGGCGGAGGCTATCAGCCCGTTGGCGCGGTCCTCGTCGCGGGGCGCATCATCGACGCGATCGCGCAGGGCACCGGCTTCTTCCAGCACGGCCACACGTATATCGGCCATCCGATGGCGTGCGCCGCGGCGCTGGCCGTGCAGCGCGTGCTCAAGCGCGATCGCCTTGTCGAGCGCTGTGCAACGCAAGGTGAGAAGCTCGCGGCACGGCTGCAGGCGGCCTTCGAACACGACCCGCATGTCGGCGACATCCGTGGACGCGGGCTGTTCCGCGCGCTCGAACTGGTGGCCGGCCGGGATTCGAAGACGCCGTTCGACCCCGCGCGCAGAGTTTCCGCGCGCGTGCGGGCCGAGGCCATGGCAGCGGGATTGCTGTGTTATCCGATGGCCGGCACGATCGACGGCAAACATGGCGATCACGTGCTGCTGGCACCGCCGTTCATCATCAGCGACGACGAGCTGGATCTGCTGGTAGAACGGCTGCAAAAGGCGATCGACCGAGCGACTCGCGCCGCAGCCTAGTCTGGAGTAGCGTTTCGGCTACGCAGAAATGCATACGAGTTGACCGCGTTGCGGCGACAGACCTTGGCGGTCATAGTCGCCAGTTCAATCATCCGTTTCAACGGCAAGGTTCAACCCACAAGAGGAGATCAAGATGCGACTGAAAATGTCCCTTTGCACCGCGGCGCTCGCCGCTACTTTCGTCGCGGCCGCGCCGCTGCCGGCCGCGGCGCAGCAGAAGTTCGTCACCATTGGCACCGGTGGCGTCACCGGCGTCTACTACGCC
>JAHEDN010000003.1 GCA_024641225.1 Burkholderiales bacterium
CCACGCCGTTCAGTTCGATCGCCCGGACCAGCGTTTCGTAAGCGAGCGGGATCCAGCCCTTCTGCCAGGCGAAACCGAGCACGAACGGGTTGGTATAGATGCCGTCGCCGAGCAGTTGTGTCGCCAGCCCCGTCGCGTCGACCGCCCCGACGTTTGCCTCGGCTCCGACCGCCTCGCGGACCTGCTGCAGCATGCCGGCCGCGCCGGAAGACCAGTCGGGGTTCCTGACGAACTCCGCGGTCGGGGTGTCGGCCGTGTTCAGCACCGCCTTCGTGCGTCCGGACTGGATCTTCGACAGCGCCTCGGTGGAGGCGGCGGTGACGAGGTCGCAACCAAGCACGAGGTCCGACGCATTCATGGCGATCCGCGTGGCATACAGGTCCTCGGGCCTCGGTGCGATCTGCACGTGCGAGAACACCGCGCCGCCTTTCTGCGCCAGGCCGGCCATGTCGAGTACCGAAACGCCGCGGCCTTCGAGGTGCGCGGCCATGCCGAGCAGCTGCCCGATGGTCACCACGCCGGTGCCGCCGACGCCGGTGATCACGATGCCGTAGCTGCGCCCGGCGGCGAGCCCGGGCACGTCCGGCAGCGGCAGTCGAGGCACGGTGGCGGCAGCTGCCTTTCCCTTCTTCATCCTGCCGCCCTCGACGGTGACGAAGCTCGGGCAGAAGCCCTTCAGGCAGGAGAAATCCTTGTTGCAGCTCGACTGGTTGATGCGCCGCTTGCGGCCGAACTCGGTCTCCAGCGGCTCGACCGACAGGCAGTTCGACTGCACGCTGCAGTCGCCGCAGCCTTCGCAGACCAGCTCGTTGATCACCACGCGCCGCGGAGGATCAGGGAAGACCACCTTGTCCGGCTTGTTCTGCTTGCGCCGGCGCCGCTTCTCCGACGCGCAGGTCTGGTCGTAAACGAGCACCGAGACGCCGGGATGCTCGCGCAGTTCGCGC
Source organism: Burkholderiales bacterium (assembly GCA_024641225.1). Lineage (GTDB taxonomy): Bacteria > Pseudomonadota > Gammaproteobacteria > Burkholderiales > Burkholderiaceae_F > JADJWR01. The sequence continues at coordinate 948 of JAHEDN010000003.1, forward strand.
TGCACGCGGTCGAGTTCATCGCGGTGGTGCACGGTCACGCCGGGGGCGAGCTTCCATGCATAGCCCGTCGCGCCGTGCGCGTTCATCGCGGAATGGTCGCGCTCCTCGGCGCCGCCGTACTTTTCCGGCTCGTCGGTGACGATGACGATCCTGCGCACGCCTTCGGCGTGCACCTGCTGCGTGATCGCCGGAACGGTCAACTGGCCGTCGGTCGGCTGGCCACCGGTCATCGCCACCGCGTCGTTGAACAGGATCTTGTAAGTGATTGGCACGTTGGCGGCCACCGCGGCGCGGATCGCGAGCGCGCCGGAGTGGAAGTAGGTGCCGTCGCCGAGATTGGCGAATATGTGCTTTTCGCTCGTGAACGGTGCCTGGCCGATCCACGTTGTGCCTTCGCCACCCATCTGCGTCGAGGTCGACGTGTTGCGGTCCATCCAGATCGCCATGTAGTGGCAGCCGATGCCGGCGGTTGCGCGTGAACCCTCGGGCACCACGGTCGACGTGTTGTGCGGGCAGCCGGAGCAGAAATACGGCGTTCGCTCGGCGACCAGCCGCGGCCTCGCCAGCGCTTTCTCCTTCGCTTCGATGATCGCCAGCCGCGCCTGAATCCGGGCGCGCACGTCGGACGGCAGTTCCAGCCTGCCGATGCGCGCGGCAATCGCCTTGGCGACGATCACCGGCGAGAACTCGTACTGGGCCGGCAGCACCCAGCTGCCCTGCGGCACCGACCATTCGCCGCCGTCCTTCTCGTCGAACTTGCCGATCACGCGCGGCACGCGCCTGCCGGTGCCGATCCAGGAGAACAGGTCTTCCTTGATCTGGTACTCGATCAGCTGCCGCTTTTCCTCGACGACGAGGATCTCTTCCAGCCCGTCGGCGAAAGTACGCACCGCCTGCGCCTCGAGCGGCCAGACCATGCCGACCTTGAACACGCGGATGCCGATGCGGGCGCAGGTCTCCTGGTCGAGGCCGAGGTCGGACAGCGCCTGGCGCATGTCCAGATACGCTTTGCCGCAGGCGACGATGCCGAAGCGCGCGTTCGGCGAATCGATCACCGTCTCGTTGAGTCTGTTGGCGCGGCAGTAGGCGAGCGCGGCGTACAGCTTGTGGTCGAGCAGTCGTGCTTCCTGCGCCAGTGGCGTATCGGGCCAGCGGATGTTCAGCCCCCCGGCCGGCATCACGAAGTCGGTCGGCAGATCGACCTGCACGCGCTCGGGGTCGACGATCACCGACGCCGAGGCTTCGACCACTTCGGTCACCGTCTTCAGCGCCACCCACACGCCGGCGTAGCGGCTCATCGCCAGGCCGTGCAGGCCGAGGTCGAGGTACTCCTGCACGGTGGCCGGATACAGCACCGGGATCATGCAGGCCTTGAAGATGTGGTCCGACTGGTGCGGCAGCGTCGAACTCTTCGCACCGTGATCGTCGCCGGCCAGCGCCAGCACGCCGCCATGAGGGCTGGTGCCTGCCGCATTGGCGTGCTTGAACACGTCGCCGCAGCGATCCACCCCCGGTCCCTTGCCGTACCACATGCCGAAGACGCCGTCGTACCTCGCGCCGGCGAACATGTTGACCTGCTGCGTTCCCCACACGCTGGTGGCGGCGAGGTCTTCGTTCAGCCCGGAGTGGAACCGGATGTGATGCTTTTCGAGGTGTTTCTTGGCGCGCCACGCGGTCTGGTCCACGCTGCCGAGCGGCGAGCCGCGGTAGCCGGTAATGAATCCCGCGGTGTTCAGGCCGGCAATCGCGTCGCGCTGCCTCTGCAGCATCGCCAGTCGCAACAGCGCCTGCGTGCCGCTCATGTAGGCGCGCCCGCGTTCGAGCGTCCAGCGGTCGTCGAGAGAGACTTCGGCCAGAGCGCGCCGGACGGATTCGGGCAACGGAGCGTTCATCGGGATGCCTCCTCGCTATGCTCGAAGCGTTCGCCGTTGAGGCGGCTCGGCAGGCTCATGCGGGACTCCTTGGCCAAAACTCGTGTTCCTGGGAGCGCGTCGCCGATAGTGGGTCATCATCGCGCGCGACCGCGCTTCGATTCGTGGGCGTCGGCGGCGGTGTTGGGGTTTCAGGAAACCCCAAGAAGGCGGCGAGACTAGCAAAGGTGCCGTCACGGCTCAATCGGCAGCCGCTGCCGGCCGAGATCGCCGCACCGGATAATCCGGCGCCCAAGACTGCCTGCTGAACTGCCTGCGCGGCTGAACCGCTCATGAGCGAGGCGCCGTTCGCCCCGTGGATCGCGCGGGACGCAAAGCCGGATTCGGTCATTGGGCATCTCGGTGCCGCAACCGCGGCATTTCATTCATCCAAACGGGAGGTACCCGATGGTAGTGACCACCACCCCAAGCGTCGAAGGCAAGCGAATCACCAGGTACTGCGGAGTCGTTGCCGGCGAGGCGATCCTCGGGGCCAACCTGTTCAAGGACCTCTTCGCCGGAATCCGCGACCTCGTCGGCGGCCGGTCGGCAACCTACGAGCGCGAACTGCAGCGGGCGCGGGACATCGCCATGCAGGAACTGCAGCAGCGCGCGCAGGAACTCGGCGCGAACGCCGTCGTCGGGGTCGACCTGGACTACGAAGTGCTCGGTCAGAAAAACGGGATGCTCATGGTCTCGGCAAGCGGCACGGCGGTGGTCGTCGAGTGAGGTGGCGGTTCTCTCGTGGCGGGTGCGCTGCGTGGCTCGAGCACGGCCCCGAAGATCTGCAGTACGTGCGGCCTCGGCATAATCGCCTGCCCGCAGCGACCGGCCGAGCCGGCAGGTCGATCCACTCTAGAGACATCGCCAACCCATGAACCGCGATCCGATCGAAGCTGGCAACCCGCTGCTGCAGCGATGGGCCGACGACCTTGGACTGCCGCCGTACGCGGCGATCGAAGTCGGTCACTTCGAGCCGGCTTTCGACGCGGCGCTCGCCGAGCACCGCACCGAGATGGAAACGATCGCCACGCAGTCCGGGCCATCGACCTTCGACAACACGGCGGCGGCGCTCGATCGCAGCGGCCGGATACTGGCGCGCATCGAGCCGGTGTTCCGCGGTCTGTGCGCTTCATACACGTCGCCGGAACTGCAGGAGGTCGAGCGCCGCCTGGCGCCGCGCCTTGCCGCGCACTGGGCGTCGATCCAGCGTGATCCGCGGCTGTTCGCGCGGCTCGACGCGCTCGTGCAGCGCGGTGAGACGCTGGCACTCGACGCCGAGCAGCGCCGACTGCTGGCGCGACTGCACCTCGACGCGCGGCTGGCAGGCGCCCACCTGGCGCCGCCGGCGCAGGAGCGGCTTGGCCAGATCGTCGAGCGGCAGGCCGCGTTGACGACGCAGTTCGCGCAGAACGTGCTGGCTGAAGAACAGCAGTGCCTGTGGCTGGAGAGCGAAGCCGATCTTGCCGGTCTGCCGCCGCCGCTGATCGATGCCGCGCGCGCCGCGGCCGCAGAGCGTGGCAGGCCGCAGGCGTGGGCGATCACGCTGGCGCGCTCGGCGGTCGTGCCGTTCACTACTTTTTCCGAGCGACGCGATCTGCGAGAGCGCGCTTTCAGGCTGTGGAAGGGCCGCGGTGCCACGGCCGGCCAGTACGACAACCGGCCGCTCGCACGCGAACTGCTGCAACTGCGCGCGGAGCAGGCGAAGCTGCTTGGATTCGAGAATTTCGCCGACTTCGCGCTGACCGACCGCATGGCCGGCAAGCCGGCGGCGGTGTTCGAACTTCTGCATGCCGTTTGGGAACCGGCGAAACGCCGTGCCGCCCAGGAGCAGGCGCTGCTCGAAAGCGTTGCCCGTACGGAAGGCGGACCGACGAAGCTCGAGCCGTGGGACTGGCGCTTCTACGCCGAGCGCGTGCGCCGCCTGCGCTACGCGCTCGACGATGCCGAGATCAAACCGTACTTCACCCTGGAGAACATGCTGGCCGCGCTGTTCGACTGCGCGCAGCGGCTGTTCGGGGTGCGCTTCGTCGAGCGGCCCGAGGCGCCGCGCTACCACCCGGACGTGCGCGTGTTCGAAGCGCTCGCGGGCTCCGGCAGCCGCGTCGGCGCGTTCGTCTTCGACAACTTTGCCCGCTCGAACAAGCGCAGCGGTGCGTGGATGAGCGCGCTGCGCTGGCAGTCGCGCAGCGGCGGCGAGGTGCTGCCGATCATCTTCAACAACAGCAACTTCTCGAAGGGAGCGCCTGGCGATCCGATACTGCTGTCGCTCGACGACGTGCGCACGCTGTTTCACGAGTTCGGCCATGGCCTGCACGGGCTGCTGTCGGACGTGACCTACGATCGGCTGTCCGGCACGCGCGTGCTGCGTGACTTCGTCGAGCTGCCGTCCCAGCTGTTCGAGCACTGGGCGCTTGAGCCTGAGGTGCTGGCGCGCCACGCACGCCACTTCGCGACGGGCGAACCGATGCCGTCCGACTTGATCGATCGCGTGCTGCGGGCGCGGCGCTTCAACCAGGGCTTCGAAACGATCGGCTACACGGCCAGCGCGCTGGTGGACATGCTGCTGCACGGCCTTGCCGAGGTCGCCGACATCGACATTGCGGCCTTCGAGCGCGAGACGCTCGATCGTCTCGGCATGCCAGATGCGATCGCGCCGTACCACCACCTGTCACATTTCCAGCACCTGTTCGCCGGCAGCTACGCTGCCGGCTATTACGTCTACCTGTGGGCCGAGGTGCTCGACGCCGACGGCTACCAGGCGTTCGTCGAGGCAGGCGATCCATTCGACGCCGCGGTGGCCGAACGGCTGCTGAACTTCGTCTACTCGCGCGGCGGCTCGCTTGATCCGGCCAAGGCGTACCGCGCCTTCCGTGGCCGCGACGCCGACGTCCAGGCGCTGCTCGCCAAGCGCGGGCTGGTCGAGGAAGCGCAGCCGTCCTGAGCGATCAGGCTCAGGTTGGAAGCGGCATCGGCCTGCGGTCGTTCAGGCGCAGCCAGCCGCGGGCGATGCGGTAGATCGCCCACAGACCGAGGATGAACAGGCCGATCACCCAGATCGCGAAGCCGATGACGACGATCGTCAGCAGTCCGCCGACGATGGCGACCACGATCACCCAAAGCAGCGCGAACCAGAACGTGCGGATCTGCCAGCGGAAGTGCGATTCCAGCCAGGTGCCGCGCGCTTCGCTACGTTTCACGTAGTTGATGATCACGGCGATGATCGACGGCCAGCCGAACACGAACGCGCCGACCACCGTCGAGGCGCCGAACGCGCCGATGGCCAGCCCGAGCGCGTGCAGCGCGTAGGTCACGTGCGTGATCGTGACCAGCGAGGGATCGGGTTCGACGTACGTGGCGTTCGTGCTCATCGCTCCTCCCTGCCGGGATGACCCGGCCAACAAACGATATCTGCGGTCGATGTGGCGAAGTTCAACGCCACGCGGTCAGCCAAGGAACCGCGCCAGCCGCGCCACGCCGTCGTCGATCAGGCTGCGCTGCGCGGCAAAGCACCACCGCAGGTAGCCTTCGCCTTCCGGGCCGAACGCCACCCCCGGCGCAAGTCCGAGCCCGACCTGAGCGACCAGTTGCTTGGCGCAGGCGAGCGAATCGTCGCTGCGGTCTTGGAGACGGAAGAACAGGTACATCGCGCCCTCGGGCGGCGCGCACTCGACGCCGCGAAGCCGCGCCAGTTGCCCGACGAGCGCATCGCGCGAGGCCTGCAGGCGGGCTCGAGTCTCGGCGATGAGCGCGTCTCCCCCTTTAATGGCGGTGATGCCGGCGCGCTGGATGAAGGTCGGCGCGCACGAGGTATTGAACTCGACCATCTTGGCGAGGTCGGCGATGAAGCGCCGTGGAGCGACAAGCCAGCCGAGCCTGAAGCCGGTCATCGTCCAGCTCTTGGAGAAGGTGTTGGCGCTGATGAAGCGCTCGTCGGGGTCGACCTGCGCGAGCACGCCGGGAGCGTGCGCGCTGCCGTCGAAGATCAGCCGCTCGTAGGGATCGTCGGCGATCAGCCAGATGCCGTGCCGCCGGCAGTGCGCCAGCAGAACGTTCCAGTCGTCCTGCGGCATCACCCAGCCGGTCGGGTTGTTCGGCGAGTTGACCACGACAGCGCGAGTGCCGGGCGGCGCGGCGTCGAGCAGCCGCTGCAGGTCGAGCGTCCAGCGGCCGGCGTTGCAGGCGAGCGGCACCCGGACCACCTCTGCGCCCATGATGCGCGGCTGCGCGGTGACGTTCGGCCACACCGGCGTGACGATCGCCACCCGGTCGCCCGGGTCGAACAGCGATTGCGCCACCAGCGAAAGCGCGCTGACGCCGGAACTGGTCACCGCGACGCGGTCGACGCCTATCGGAATCTGCGGCGCATGCAGGCGGTTGAGGTAACCGGCGATCGATTCGCGCAGCTCGCCGATGCCGAGGTTGTGGTTGTAGAACGTCTCGCCAGCGTCGAGCGCCGCCTTGGCGGCGTCGCGTATGAACGCCGGGGTCGGCAGATCGCCTTCGCCGAACCAGAACTTGAGCACGTCGTCGCGGCCGAGCGCGGCGTTGGCGACCTCGCGGATCCGCGAGGCGGGCAGGGTGTCGAGCGACCGGCGCAGCATGGGCGCGGATATTACCGGCAGGGCCGCCGCGCCTGCGGCGGGTTGCGCTGTGGCGTCAACGCGCCAGCTGATTGATCTCGATGATCGGCAGCAGCACTGCGAGCACGATCAGCATCACGACCACGCCCATGGTGAGGATCAGGATCGGCTCGAGAAGCGAGGTGAAGAACATCGCCCGCCGCTCCGCCTCGCGCGCATGGATGTCGGCGGCGCGATCGAGCATTTCCGGCAGCTTGCCGGTGGCCTCGCCGGAGGCGATCAGGTGGATCAGGACCGGCGGGAACAGCCGCGCCTGGCCCGGCTGGCGGTCTTCGTCGCCGCCCGCGCGCAGCGCGCGGGCCAGGGAAAAGCCCTCGCGAACCCGCTGCGTGGCCTCGAGCACGCGCATGCGCATCGCGAGGTTGGTCACCGTTTCGCCTGCCGCCTGCAGCGCGCGCAGCATGGGCACGCCGCTGCCGGCCAGGATGGCCAGCGTGCTCGAGAAGCGCGCCGTGTTGAGCGAACGGGTGAGGACGCCGACCACCGGCATCTGCAAGAGTCGCTTGTGCCACGCGAGCCGGATCGCCTCGACCCTGAGCAGCCGGCGCACGACGAACATGGCGATCGCAGCCAGCACCAGGACGATCCAGCCGTAGGCGCGAACGAAGTCCGACAGGGCGATCAGTGCCCGCGTCAGCAGCGGCAGCGCCTGTTTGGTGTTGGCGAACACCTGAACCACCTGTGGCACGACGTAAGTGAGCAGCCCGATCACCACCGCCAGCGCGACGATCGTCACGATCACCGGATAGACGAAAGCCAGCGTGATCTTCTGCTGCAGCTTGGCGCGCTCCTCGACGTAGTCGGCGAGGCTGCCGAGCACGGAGCCGAGCTTGCCCGACTCCTCGCCGGCCGCGATCAGCGCCCGATAGATATCCGGGAACTGCCGCGGGTGGCGGGCCAGCGCGCGCGACAGCGAGGAACCGCCGAGCACGTCGGTGCGGATCGCGGCCATCAGTTCCCGGACCTGCTGCTTTTCACTCTGCTCGACCATCACGGTGAGCGCGTCGGCGACCGGCAGCTGCGCACCGAGCAGGCTCGCCAGCTGGCGCGTGATCACCGCCAGTTCGGTCTGCGACAGGCGCCGGCCAAGCGAGAGCTGAAGCGCGGCCCTCTGGCTCTCGGCGACGACGGGCTCGACGGTGAGCGGCACCAGGCCGCGGCCACGCAGCAGCTGGCGTGTGAGTCGCGCGCTATCTGCCTCGATGACGCCGGCCTGCTCCTTGCCGGCGTCATCGGCGGCGGTGTACCGGAAGGCGGTCACTCCCTCGTCACCCGCACCACTTCCTCGTGCGAGGTGACGCCGGCCACGACCCAGCGCAGGCCGTCGGCGCGCATCGAGGTCATGCCGGCGCGCTCGGCGGCGCGGCGGATCTCGGTGTCGTTGACGCCCTGGTGGACCAGCAGCCGCATCGGCTCGTCGACATTCAGAAGTTCGTAGATGCCGGTGCGGCCGATGTAGCCCGTGTAGCTGCATTTGTCGCAGCCGACCGGAACGAATCCGTTGCCGCCGGCCTCCGGCTTCTTGCAGTGCGGGCACAGCTTTCGCACCAGCCGCTGGCCGAGCACGCCGAGCAGCGACGACGACAGCAGGAACGGCTCGATGCCCATGTCGATCAGCCGGGTCACAGCGCTGGCCGCATCGTTGGTGTGCAGCGTGGCCAGCACCAGATGCCCGGTCAGCGAGGCCTGCACGGCGATCTGCGCGGTTTCGAGATCGCGGATCTCGCCGACCATCACCACGTCCGGATCCTGGCGCAGGATCGACCGCAGCGCGCGCGCGAAAGTCATGTCGATCTTCGGGTTGACCTGCGTCTGTCCGATGCCCTCGAGGTCGTACTCGATCGGATCCTCGACCGTCATGATGTTGGTGGTCGAGTGATCGAGCCTGCGGATCGCGCCGTACAGTGTGGTGGTCTTGCCGGACCCGGTCGGGCCGGTCACCAGCAGGATGCCGTGCGGCTGGTGGATCAGTTTGTCGAAGCCGGCACGGGTGCGCTCGGCCATGCCGAGCGACTCGAGGTTCAGTCGTGAGAGATCCTTTTCCAGCAGGCGCAGCACCGCGCGCTCGCCGTGGCCGGTCGGCAGCGTGGAGACCCGCACGTCGACCGCCCTGCCCCCGACCCGCAGCGTGATGCGGCCGTCCTGCGGCAGGCGCTTCTCGGCGATGTCGAGCTGGGCCATGATCTTGATCCGCGAGACCAGCGCCGCATGCAGCGCGCGCTTCGGCCGCACGATGTCGCGCAGCGTGCCGTCAACGCGGAAGCGCACCAGCGAGTAGGTCTCGAACGGCTCGATGTGGATGTCTGAGGCGCCCTCTCTCGCCGCCTGCGTCAGCAGCGCGTTGATCATGCGGATGATTGGCGCATCGTCCTCGGTCTCGAGCAGGTCCTCGATGTCCGGCACCTCGGCGAGCATGCGCGAGATGTCGAACTCGCCTTCGATGTCGCCGACGATCTGCTGCGCCGAGCCTTCGCCGGCGGAGTAGGTCTGGGCGATGGCGTCGCGCAGCGCAGCGGTCTCCACCATCACCGGCGTGACCCGGCCGGGAAAGACCCGCATCACCTCGTTCAGCGCCGCCAGCGGCGTGGCCTCGGAGACCCAGGCCTCGGCATCGCGCTCGGTCTGCGGCCGCAGCAGAATGCCGTTGTCGCGGGCGAAGGCGTAGGGAACGTAACGTTGTGCGCTGGTCATCTGGCGCCCCGGCCGGCTAACGCTGCACCGGCATCGGGTTGTAGCCCAGCTTCCTGAGTTCGGCGACCGTTTCCGCTGACGTGCGCGTCGCACCATCCACCTTGACGCGCACGCGAACGATTTCGCCGGTCGAGGTCCGCATCGGGTCGAGGTAGGCGTCGAAGCCAGCGCTGCGCAGCTCCTGCTGGATGCGGCGGGCGCTGTCGAGATCGGGCATCACTGTGACCTGCAGCACTTGGGCCAGATTGACCGGCGGCGCGGCTGCGAACTGGCCGGGTGCGGTGCTGCCGGCCGGCCCTGTTGGCGACGAAGGAGTGGCCGGCGCACTTGGCACCGGAGCTGGCTGCGGCGGAACCGACGGATCCGGCGCCACCGCGGCAGGCTCGCGGGGCTTCAGCTGCGAGCTGGGTGGCTCCGGCATCGTCGGAACGTTGAGGTCGCGGAAGATCAGGTTGTCGGGCAGCCGCGAGCCGGCAACCTGGGCACGCATGTACTCGTAGCGTTCCATGGCCAGCGCGGCGGAGGTGCTTTCGTCGCGAACAATGATCGGCCGCAGGAAGACCATCAGGTTGGTGCGATTACGGTCGCGGTTCTCGTAGCGGAACAGGGCGCCGAGGAAGGGAATGTCGCCGAGCAGAGGCACCTTCTCCGTCGTGGTCGTCGTCCGGTCCTCGATCAGGCCGGTGAGCACGACGAAGTTGCCGTCCTCGACCAGCACGACCGATTCGAAGCTGCGCTTGTTGGTGATCAGTTGGCCGGCGGCAACCGACGCCGGCGAGATCGACGAACTCTCCAGATACAGCGCCAGCCGGACCACCCCGCCTTCGGAAATCTGCGGCTTCACGCGCAGCTGCAGGCCGATGTCCTGCCGCTCGTAGGTCTGGAACGGGTTGATCGTGCTGATCCCCGGCTGCGTGTAGGAGCCGGTAATGAACGGCACGTTCTGGCCCACCAGGAACTTTGCTTCCTCGTTGTCGAGCGTCTGGATGTTCGGCTGCGACAGGACGTTGGCGTTGGCCTTTGTCTCCAGCGCGCGCGCGAGGAAACCCAGATTCGTGATCTCGCCGATGCCGGGTATGGTGATCTTGCCCTTGATGATGCCGATGTTCAGGCCCCGGCCGACCGACGTGAGATCGGTGGCCACGCCGAGGATGTTGGTGCCGGCGCCGCCGAAATTGGTGCCGCCGATAACGCGCGTGCCGTTGTCGTTCAGTCCGGACAGGTCCTGCCACTGGATGCCGAATTCGGCAGTCTTGTCGGCCTGGACCTCGACGATCAGCGATTCGATCACGACCTGCGCCCGGCGCACGTCGAGCTTTTCGATGATCGCCCGGATGTTCCGGTACAGCGGCTCCGGCGCCGTGATGATCAGGGAATTGGTCGCCGCATCGGGCTGGATCATTCCCGCCAGGGCACTGCCCGCGGCCGAGGCCGCTCCTCCGCCGGCCGGCGCCTGCGGCGCAGCCTGCTGCTGCGACTGCTGTCCAAGAAGGCCCTGCTGCGATCCAGCGGTCACACTCGTTCCGGAGAGCGCCCGCCCACTAACGGCCGGAACGAAAGAGGGGTCGTTGGCCAGCACCGCGCGCAGCAGTGGCGCGAGCTTCACCGCCTCGGCGTTACGCAGGTAAACGACATTGATGTCGCCGACCGTCAGGCTCGGACGGTCGAGCCGCTCGATCAGCTGCTTGGCAAGCTTCATTCGGGACGGGCTGGCGGCGCGCAGGATGAGCGAGTTGGTGCGCGGCTCGGCCAGTATCTGCACCCGCTGGCCGCTGTCCGTGGCCTGGCCCGCGGCGCGTGCGCCCTCGTCGAGGACACGGTTGGCGATCGTGGCCACCTCCACGGCCAGGCCGTGCTTCAGCTCAACGATTTCGCTTTCGGCCGCGCCTGGGCCGTCGATCGCCTCGATGATGCGCGCGATACGACGCAGGTTCTCGGCGTAGTCGGTGATCACCAGTGTGTTGTTCGCCGGGTAGGCGGAGATCGTGTTGTTGGGTGCAATCAGCGGCCGCAGCACGGGCACCAGGCTGGTCGCCGATTCGTAGCGCAGCCGGAAGACCTGGGTGACGACCTGATCTCCGCGTGGTGTCGTTGTCGCTGGCACCACGACCCGGCCGCCCTGCAGCTTGGCGTCAGCCTCGGGCACGATCCTGACGATGCCGTCCGCTCGGGCCGGCTCGACGATCGTGAAGCCCTGCAGCCGCAACGCCGCGAGCAACTGCTCGTAGGCCTGCTGCTTGGTAACCGGCCGCTCGGTGACCAGTGTGAGGGTTCCACGCACACGCGGATCGATGACGAACTGGCGGCCGGTGTACTGGCCAATCGCCCGCACGGCCGCTTCCAGGTCGGCGTTGACGAAGTTCAGCATCACCGGGTCCGCGCCGCCTTGGACACGGGCCGCCGCGGCGCCAGATGGAGCCTGCTGGGCAGGGCTGGCGAGCGGCATCAGGGCAGCCAGCCCCGCCAGAACAAAAACGCAAAGCCGCCGCGCCTGCGCGGGGGGCTGGAAGGCAGGCGCATCGCTGCGCAGTGCGCTCATCTCAATGTCCAATGCTGAGGATTGCCGAATCACCGTCGCGCGGACCCAGCAGCAAGACCATGCCGGCCAGCTGGGCCCGGGTCGAGGCGTCTACGCTCGGCAGAGTGCGTGCACGCCCTGCGAATTTCACAGTCCCTCCTTTGTCGATTGTGCCATCGCCGGTCAGTTCGAGGGGGCCCGACAGGGTCGACAGCTTGAGGCGGGTGCCGGGAAAGCCGCCCTCGGCGAGCAGCCGGTAGTGGCCGAAAGGCGCCACCGTGGTGAGGGCGCTGGTGGCGAACTGCCACTCGCCGACCAGGTCGCCTTGCAGGCTGCCGCGATGTATTTCGAGGCGTTGCCACGCGAGGCTGATCAACCCGCCGGGCCTGATCGTGTTGAAGGGCGCGCCGAGCCCGGCCAGCACCGTCGCAGGCAGTCGCACCGTGGTTGCCAGAAGCTCGATGCGACCCGACAGATCGGCGCGTAGCTGCAACGGGCGCAGCAGGGCCGACGGATGGGTCAGCGTCAAGTCGACGGTGCCGGCAAGAAGTCGCCACGGCGATAGCTGCCAGGACAGCGATTCCGGCAGGCTGATGCGTGCGATGCCACCGTCCGGACCGGGTGACAGCACGACGCTCGCGCGGCCACGCCAGGCCGAACCGGAGGCTTCGGCAAGCAGGATGTGGTCTTCGGTGGCACGCGCGACGGCCGACGCGACCCATTGTGCCGGCGCCATCACCAGCGCGGTTGCGCCGATGCTGGCCGCGGCAGCAAGTGCATAGAGCAGCGCGCGCAGCATCAGTCGCTGGTCTTGGCGCCTAGCGCCTTGCCAGCCGCAGCGACATCTCGATGTCGGCGGCCCCGGGCGTGCTGGTCGCACGCGCGGTCACGACGCTGGCCCTTGCGCCGAGCTCGCGCTCGGCGCCGGCCAGCCACGTCGACCAAACGGCGAACGGCACGTTGGCGAACGTGATCTGCAGGTCGCCTTCGGCGAGCGAAACGATCCGGCTCGCCTTCAGGCCCGCGGCTTCCAGGGACTTTTCGAGCGCCGAACGTGCGTCGGCCGGTGCAAGGATGGCCGGCTGCGGCTTCGCCTTCAGGCTTGCGACTTCGGCAAGCAGCCGGTCGAGTTGTTCAGCCTGCGTACGCGCTGCCGGCAGAGTTCTCTGCAGCCGCGGGATGCCCGTGGCGGCCGGCTCGATCAGCAGCAGGTAGACGGCCGTGAAAACGAGCACCGCGGCGGCAAGGGCGAGGGCCAGGCGCTCGCGCGGTGCGCGCTGGGACCAGAAGTCTCGCAACGCGTCCATCGTCAGCCTCCGATCGCGCTCACGCGCAGGGAGCCGTCCGCATCGAAGCGCAGCTGCAGGCCCTGCTGCACCGCCTGCGCCCGCAGCTGGTTCTGCAACGGCGCTTCGGGCGGCGATTTGAACTTCAGCTGCAGTGCCCCGTCGCGGTACTCGACACTGGCGATGATGCCGACCGGCGCCGAGGCCAGGAGTTGCGCGACCTGCGCGTTAAGGGCGGTGAAGTCGCTGGCCGAGGACTGGCCCGCGCGCGCGCGCAGCCGGGCCAGCTCGCGCTGCGTCTGCACGATCGGATCAACCATCTCGGCATCGGCAAAGGCGCTGCGGAACGCGGTCGTCATCCGGCCACGAAGCGCATCGGCTTCCGACCGCAACTTCAGCCAGTAGCCGTTCATGCCGGCGATGAACACCGCGATCGCAATGGCGCTCCAGACGAGCGGCGCTTTCCATGAGCGAAGCGACAGCCGCATTCGTGACATGTCGCCCAACATCCCGCCCCGGGCGAAGGTGCCTTGCAGGAGGTTGATCGCGCCGTCCGGCGCTGCAGTGTCGAGTGGGCTCTCGACAACTTCGACCGGCACGCCCAGCGAGTCGGTCATCTTGGCCAGGCGCTGCGCCTGTGGACCGTAGGCGCGGATGCGCTGCCAGCCGCCGCCCTGCAGTGCCAGACGCAGCGCAGCCGGTGGTTCCGCGCCATCGTCGATATCGCAGGCCACGCCCACGTGCTGCGCGGTCCGCGCAACCATGCGGCCGCGTGCCGCGAAGACCGGCAGCGCGTCAGCGCCAGGCGGCGGCAGCGCATAGATGGCGCTGTAGGCCGCGCGCGGCCGCTCCCCGGCGCCGGCCAGCACGTCGAGCAGCCGGGTCAGGAGGCCGCGGTCGATCACTGCCACCGGGAACACGGACGGTGTGCCTGGCGACGCTTCGCCGTCGCGAACTGCAGGTAGGAAGGCGATGTGGCACTGGGCTGGCTCGGCCAGCAGCCGGTCCTCAAGGAGATTCAGCAAGGCCAGGCGCAGCTTTGATTCATTGAGTCTGGGTGCGGTGACCGTTGTCTGGAAGACGTCGGCTGCATCGAACACGATTTCCAGGCGCTGGCAGCGAGGCAGCAACGCGATCGACGCCTCGCCCCACTCTGTCCGGCCGCCTGAATCGAGCGCGGCGTACCCGACCACCGTCGAATCGGCCAGCCGGGCCGTCGAGGTCAACAGCCGGTGGGGAGGCGCGAAGACCCACAGCCGCGCCGCCGCCTTCTCCTTTCTCATAACTCGCGTTGCCACAACACCTCCACGGATCTGCCGCCCGGCTGCCCCTGCGTTGCGCGGCGCACCAGCGCCTCCATCCGTATATCCGCACGCGCCAGCCTGATGTGGCCGCGGACAAAAAAATAGCTGCTCGACGTCGCGACGCTGTTGTCAACGAGCTCCGTGCCTTCGCCGAGATAGTTGCGGAAGTTGCCGACGTCGACGAAGTGGGAGATCCGGTCGCGCTGGGCGACGAGGCCTCGCGCCTGGGCGAGGCTGATGCCGATGCGCGCAGCGATCACCTCGGCAGAAGCCGTATTGACGTTGAGGGGCACCTTGCTGCTGTCGAGCACCACGACGTAGGGGGCCAGTTTGCCAGCCGCCTCGGCCTCGAGCCCGGGAATGGCGGCAAGGTCGCTGGACAGTATGGGCGGCAACGGGCGCACGTCAGGGACTGTCGCGCCGGCGCTGTCGTCGGTCGAATGCGGTGCGAAGGCTTCCTTCATCCGCAGCGCGATCAGTTCGGCACTGACTGACGGCAGACCGAGCAGCTCGCACAGCCGGGTCAGTGACTGCAGTTCCTTTTCGTCGATTTCGCCGTCATCTCCAACCAGGTTGCGCAGGTTGAGTCGTGACTGCGCGTCCTCGATGCTGCCCGCGATGCTCGCCTGCGCCGCCAGCGCCGAAGACTCGCCGAGCTGGTCGAGGCGGGTCTCCGCCAGACCCTTGGCCCAGAACTCGTCGAGCCCGTCGTGGCTGCTGCGTATCGAGTCTTCGCGCAACATCGCGCGTGCCCAGTCGAGCGCGCCCGCCATCAGGATGCGGCTCTGCACGACCAACTGCTGATTCTCGATGGTTCGCAAAAGCACGAACTGCTGCCAGAACAGGCCGGACACGATCACGGTCGCCAGCGTGGCGACGAACAGCGCCATCAGTACGGCAGCGCCCCGCTCGTGCCGACGGCCACGCCGTGGCTCGCGGAACGCAAGGCTTCGGCCGTTGGCCTTGTCGGCGCCGCATGCGGCCATTCGCGGCATCATCCTGAGCCCACCAGCAGGACCCGCCGGTACTGTCGGCCGTCGGTGCGCTCGACGATCAACTCGAGCCCTGCCGGTCCCGTCCGTGGGTTCGCGAACGAAGCGGCCTCGGGCGGGGCCCAGCCCCGTCCCGGCTGCCAAACGCGCAGGCGCAGCGCCTGCACGTCGGCGAGCAGCGGCGTTTCGATGAGCTCGCTGGTCGGTGTCGCGCCGATGGTGTTCATCGGCGTCGAGGACAGCCGAAGCAGGCGGCCGTCGCGCAGTTCGTAGGCGACAACCTGCACGGCGCTCGGCAGGCCTTCAGTCGTCGGCGCGGCGCGGAGCATTTCGAAGCCTGCCGCTGCTCCGCCGCGGACGACGATCGGGGCCGTCGAAAGCGGAACGAACGCGGGGCTGACCACCTGTGCCAGGTCGCGCTCGATCTGCCCGAACGCCACCAGCAGGTCTCGAACTCCGTCCGCCTCGGGCTGCAACCGCTCGCGCGCATTGACGAGCGAGTCCAGGCCGCGCCAAGCGATCAGCGAAACGATCGACAGAACGGTGATCGCCACCAGCAGTTCCAGCAAGGTAAAGCCGCCGGCGCGGCGGCGCGGGCTTAGGTTGGTCATCAGCTCGCCGGCAGCACGGCCATCATCTCGGCGTGGCGGCGCCGCCCGTTGTCGGTCGTGCGAAACACCTGCATCTCGACGCGGCGGAAGTACGGGTTGGGTGTCGACTTCACGGTCTGTTCGCATTCGAAGTCGATGCCAGCCTGCGCGCACGGCGTCGTCGTCTGCCCGATTTCGAGGCTTTCGCGCGCCAGCCGCAACTCCAGCAGGCGGTTCTCGGCGAGCATCGTGGCAAGCATCGTGTAGCGCGTGTCTTCGGCGGCACCGATCAGCGACAGCATGCCCCGCATCGACGCAGCCAGCGCCACGCCAACGATCACGAGCGCAACCAATACCTCAAGCAGCGTGAATGCACGCTGCCGCGAAAGCCTGCGGTCAGCGCAGGTGAACCGTGCCACGGCCGCGCTCATCGAAGTCGATCGCCACCTGGGCCGATGCCGTGGCCAGTTCCAGCCGCAGCGGTGTCTGCAACCACTCACGGGCGATCGCCACGCGCAGCGGCGGCGCGCCGCGGCCAAGCAGTATCTGCGATGGCTGTTCGGCGCCGGCCGGCACCATGGCCAGCGTCTGAAGGGGTTCGCGCCAGGCGCGTTCGCGCAGCAGATCGTCGTCGCTCACCAGCCGCCGCTCTCCCGCGACTATCGTCACGAAGCGATAGCCGTTGAGATCGGCTTCCCAATAGATGGGCTGCTGGCGGATGCGCGCCTCATCCGCGGCGAGCGCGAACAACTGCCCGACGCGCTGCGCTTCCCGTGCCAGTTCCTGTCGATCGTCCGGTGTGACGGAAATGGTGACGATAGACAGCAGGATGCCGGCCAGCACGATCACGACCAGCAACTCCAGCAAAGTGAAACCGGCTGCGCGCGCACGGCTGCCGCTCCCGACCGCCGGGACTACAGCTGCCACGAACCGATGTCGGCATCGACGCCCTCGCCGCCGGAGGCGCCATCGCGGCCGTAGCTGAAGACGTCGATCTCGCCGCGCAATCCCGGGCTGAGGTACTTGTACTCGTTTCCCCATGGATCCTTCGGCATCGAACTGCGTTCGAGGTACCCGCCCTGCTTCCAGTTCGGCGGGATTGGCTCGATGGTCGGCTTGCCCAGCAGCGCCCGCAGGCCCTGTTCGGTCGTCGGGTAGGCGCCGTTGTCGAGTCGGTAAAGCTTCAGCGCCTGCAGGATCGACGCGATGTCCTGCTTGGCTGCGGCGATGCGCGCATCGTCGGTGCGGCCGACCACCCGCGGAACGATCAGCGCGGCCAGGATGCCGAGGATCGTGATCACGACCATGATCTCGATCAGCGTGAAGCCGCGTGGCCGGCGGGTGGTGCGGTTCAAGCGCGCGAGGGTGAGCTTCATGAGTGCACCGTAGTAAGGTGGTGTCGTGCCAACGCGCTGCCGACGCAAGCCGCAGTCACTGCGTAAACTGCGCAGCGGAGCAGAGCAACGATACTATCAATGCGCCTGCCCGATTGCCGTTCGCGGCGCGGGTCGAGGCGGCGATCTTCGCGAGTGCGCGCGAGCGTTGCAAGGGTAGCGGCGCGTGGCCTGAGAGTGAGTGTCTCGATGCTGAAGAGGTTTGCGGCAGCCCTGCTGCACTTGTCGATGCTGGCGCTTGTATGCGCGATCGCGGCGTACTGGGCGATCCGCATCCTGACGCCGGCGCCGGCCAGCGTGCCGCCGCCGCAGCTAGCGGCAGCGCTGCGCGAGGCCGATCCGGTCCTCGCGGCGCGCATGTTCGGGCTGGTGCAGGCGGCCCCGATTCCGTCGGCGCTGAACATCCAGCCGCTCGGCGCGTTCGCGGCGGGCAAGGATTCGGCGGCAATCCTTGCAGTGGACGGCAAGCCGGCGCGCGTTTACCTGCTGAGTCAGGAGGTTGCCCGGGGAGCGACACTTGTCGACGTCCGCAAGGATGCAGTGACGATCGAACAGGGTGGGGTGCGCCGCGACTTTGCGCTTCCGCCGCAGCAGGTGCTCGGCCTGGGCGGAAATCCGCCACCTCCGGGGTATACGCGCGAAGGCGGCACGCTGACGGCACCGTCGGTGGGGACGGCCGCGCAGCAGCCCGCCGCGCCGCCGCGCCCGGTACAGGCCCGACCGCCCGTGTTCCGGCCGCCGGCCCCGGAGCTGGTGCAGCCGCAGGCGCCGTCGCAGGCTGCTCAGCCCGAACAGGATGAGTCGCCATCAACGGAAGGCGCCGCACCCCCGCGACGAGGAATACCGACTCGGCCGCTCAGCCAGTGAAGTCCAGCGGCCCTCGGCGAGTGAGTTCGCGATGCGCGGCCGCGACCGGTGGCTGACCTTCCGCGGGCCTGGCGCGTCCGCCGCTCGAGGAGGCAAGCGAATTCCCAGTGCCGGAACCGGGCGCTTCCGTTCCGACGCCGCCCGCAGGTTCAGTCGCCTCGACCCGCCGAACCGTTGGGCTTCAATACGCCGCGGCGTACCTGGTCGAGTTCGATCGACTCGAACAGTGCGCGGAAGTTGCCCTCGCCGAAGCCTTCGTCGCCCTTGCGCTGGATGATTTCAAAGAAGATCGGTCCGATCACGGTCTTGGTGAAAATCTGCAGCAGCAGTTCGTTTGGCACGCCCTGATGCGTAGCGCCATCGATCAGTATCCTCAACCGCCGCAGTTCTTCGAGCGGCTCGCCATGATTCGGTAGCCGCCTGTCGACGAGGTCGTAGTAGGTGTCGATCGTGTCCTGGAAGACGACGCCATTGGTCTGCATCGCCCGCACGGTGCCGTAGATGTCCGCGGTGGAAAGCGCAACGTGCTGGATGCCTTCGCCGTGGTACACATCCAGGTATTCGGCGATCTGGCTCTTGTCGTCGGAGCTCTCGTTGATGGGGATGCGGATCTTGCCGCATGGGCTAGTCATGGCCTTGCTCTTCAGGCCGGTGAGCTTGCCCTCAATGTCGAAATAGCGCACCTCGCGGAAGTTGAACAGGCGCTCGTAGAACTCGGCCCATTCCTTCATGCGGCCGCGGTGCACGTTGTGGGTGAGGTGGTCGATGGCGCCCAGCCCGAAGCCGGGCTGCTCCGCGTGCGCGCCGGGCAGCGCCACGAAGTCGACGTCGTAGATGCTGATGTCACCGATTCCGCCGGCGGCGGTGGCGTCCTTGCCGTGCCAGCGATCGACGAAATAGATCAGGCTGTCGCCGATTCCCTTGATCGCCGGAATATTCAGCTCCATCGGCCCCGAGCGGGAGTCGAAGCCCCAGGCGCCAAGTTCGAGGGCGCGATGGTAGGCGGCCGCTGCGTCCTGCACGCGGAATGCGATGGCGCAGATCGACGGGCCATGTAGGCGCGCGAACCGCTGCGCGAACGAGTCGGGTTCGGCGTTGATGATGAAGTTGACGCTCCCCTGTCGGTACAGCAACACGTTCTTCTGCCGGTGACGCGCGATGACGACGAAGCCCATGTGCTCGAAAAGTCGCCCGAGTGCGACCGGGTCCGGCGCCGCGTATTCGATGAACTCGAACCCGTCGGTTCCCATCGGGTTGTCCCAGGGCGTGAAGCGCATTGCTGTCTCCGCGGCGCTGCGCCTGCGTTGGCGCAATGCGTCAAGTATCTCGCGCCAAGCCTCGGGCATGGCGCCAGGGCGCCCGGAATCCGGCGCGGCCTGCCCACACAGTCTGGCCGCCGTCGCTGCGTTCTGATGCGCGTTTCCTGCGTCCTGTCGCAGTTGGCTCGGCGCCCGAGAATGCGGCCGCTAGAGTTCACCCTGACGGCTGCAACCGCAGCACTGGAAGAAGCTACACAAGCAGATGAGCACGAACTCCGAACCCCCCTCGACCGGCCCCCACGGCCCGGGCCGGAGCCGGACTGCCCAGACGGCGGCCGACATCGCCTCCGGGGCACGAACTGCCGCGCCGAGGCTGACGGTGGCCGCCCGGCGCTTTGGCGACTGGCTGACGTCGATCGGCTGGGGCAAGTTCTTCCTGCTGTCCCTGCTGCTGCTGATCGCCGGCGCCATGATCAACAGCTGGCTCTTCGAGGGAGGACCGGCCATCGTCGTGGACGCGTCCGACCCCAAGGAACGGGTCAGCGTGGTTGTCTCCGTCTCGCCCGATGGGGTGCGCATCGCTCCGCCCGCCCCGCCTGCGCCACCCCCGGCACCTGAGGCGCCACCCGCGCCGGCCGCACCGGATGCGTCACAGGCGCCGGCCGTGACGGGACCTGACTCGGAGTCCGGGCCCTTGCCCCCCGAGGAGGCTGAAGTCAAGGTGGGCAAGGACGGCGTACGGATCGTCACCACGAAGGACGGCAAGCGCGTGATCCTTCAGATCGACAGCAAAGGGGTCCGCGTCGAGGAACAGGGCGGCCCCGCCCCGGGGGCTGCCGCAGGCGCCCCGGCGGGCACGACGCCGGACGGCTCAGTGGTCGTTGCGCCCGGCGAGCTGGCGGATCCTGAGAAGGCTGCCGAGGCCATCGAATCCGCCCGCAACCGGATTGAGGAGATCGTTCAGGAACAGGTCAACCGGCAGGTGGCGCGAACGACGCGCGTGTATCGGGAACGATCGAGCGAATGGTTCATGAGCTTTCTCATGCTGCTGATCGTGACTTCGATCATCGCCAAGGTGCTGCTGGGAGGCAAGCGAAAGGCGGAGACCCGGGCGCGGGCGGCCAGCGCGACGGCCGCTGAGGAAGGCCTCAAGCGCCAACTTGCCGAGGCGCAGCTGAAGATGATGCAGGCGCAGGTCGAGCCGCACTTCCTGTTCAACACCCTGGCTTCGGTCGACTACCTCATCGAGACCGATCCGGCACGTGCCTCGACGATGCAGAAGAATCTGATCCAGTACCTGCGCGCGGCGCTGCCGCAGATGCGCGAAGGTTCGACGACGCTGGGCAAGGAACTGGCGCTGGTGCGGTCCTATCTCGAGATCCTGAAGGTGCGCATGGATGACCGGCTTCAGTTCGCAATCACAGTGCCGCAGGGGCTGATGAGCGCGCAGTTCCCGCCGATGGTGCTGCAGTCGCTGGTCGAAAACGCTATCAAGCACGGGTTGGAGCCCAAGCCGGAGGGCGGCTCGATCACGGTGACCGCAGACATCGCGAACGGCAACCTGCGCGTGACGGTCGCCGACACCGGGCTGGGATTCGGCGCCGCCGGCAAGCCCGGCACCGGCGTTGGCCTGGCGAACGTGCGCGAGCGTCTCGCGGCGCTTTACAGCGGTCGCGCCCGCTTCACGGTCGAGGCGAATTCCCCGTCCGGAACGATCGCCACCATTGAAGTTCCTTACGAGCCCGATCTCGGGCGGGACGCAGCCGGCCGGCCGCCGGCCGCCGCTGCCGCCTGAGCCCGTCGAGCCCGCTCGCGATTCGCGCCGGCCTGAAACCGGCGCTAGCATCGCTCCATGCCGAATGTCCGTGCGGTCATCGCCGACGACGAACGACTCATGCGCGAGCAGTTGCGCTCGCGGCTGGCTGAGGTCTGGCCTGAACTCGAGGTCGTCGCCGAGGCGCGGAACGGCCGAGAGGCCGTGGATGCAGTGGCTGAGCATCGACCGGACCTGGTCTTTCTCGACATTCGAATGCCGGGCATGACCGGCGTCGAGGCCGCGCGCGAAATCGGCGATGCCTGTCACGTGGTCTTCATCACGGCGTACAGCGAGTACGCGGTCGAGGCGTTTGAGCAGGGGGCGGTGGACTATGTGCTGAAGCCCGCCGACAGCGAGCGGCTGGCGCTGACGGTGGCGCGGCTGAAGCGGCGCCTCGGCGCCAAACCGGCCGACCTTGGCGAATTGCTGGAGAAGCTCGCGGCTCGGCTCGATGTGCCCGCAGGTTCGCAGGAAGCGTCGGGGCAGAAAAGCGGTTATCTGCAATGGATACAGGCCTCGATGGGCCAGCAGATCCGGATGATTCCGGTGGCCGAGGTCCTGTTTTTTACGTCGGACGAGAAATACACGCGAGTACAGACCGAGGCGTACGAGGCCCTGATCCGCAAGCCGATTAAGGAACTGGTCGAGGAACTCGACCCCGAGCAGTTCTGGCAGATTCACCGGGCAACGGTCGTCAACGTCAAGGCGATCGCCGGTATCACGCGAGACCTGCGTGGTCGCCAGCTTGTGCAGTTGAAGAACTATCCGCAGAAGCTCGAGGTCAGCCGCAATTACACGCACCTGTTCAAGCAGATGTGAGTACGGCGAGTCCGGGCCGGGCGCAGACGCATTTGCCGGCGCGGCGACTGGCCCACAGGCCCTGCCGCACGGCCGACCCGATCAGGAAAGCGCGAAGCCAGGGTGATTCAGTCCTGTAGCGCCTGCCACATCTGACGGTCGCGTTCCGCGGTCCAGATGCGTGGATGATCGATGCCGCTGGCCTCATCGAAGGCGCGCGAAACGTCGAATGGAAGGCAGTGTTCGTAGATGAAAACATCACCGAACAAAGGATCCATCTTCGACCGCGCGTGTGCGAACGCCTGTTTCATATCATGGCCTGCCGCCACGCTTTCCCGGGCCGCGTCAAACAGCGTCTGCACAAAGGACTTCGTGTAATCGATCGCTCGGTTCGCATCGGCGTTGGTCAGCATCGCCGGGCCGCGGCCGGGAACGAGTTTCTCGGCGGCGAACCCGCGCAGCGCTTCAAGGGTGGCGGGCCACTGAGAGAGATGCGCGTCGCCTGTATACGCGGCCGCCCCGTACTCGACGAGATCGCCGGCAAAGAGAACCTTTTCCTTCGGCAACCAGACGATCGTGTCGCCCTTCGTGTGCCCCATGCCGATATGTTTGATCTGAACTTCGAGTTGACCGAGAAAGAGGGTCAGATCGCGCTCGAATACCATCGTCGGCCAGGTCAGGCCCGGAACCGACTCGACCGCATCGAAGAGCCGGGGGAAGCGCTCGATTTCGGATTTCATGTCCTGCGCGCCGCGCTCGACGATCAATTCGTACGTTCCCCGGCTTGCGATGATTTCCTGT
>JAHEDN010000150.1 GCA_024641225.1 Burkholderiales bacterium
GGTGGCGTTGCAGTGCCAGCCAGGCGGGGGTCGTTGCGATGCTCACTGGATCGGGATCCGAAAAAACTCTATCAAGGCAGAGGACAAGGAAAGACAGAATGGCGCCAGGTCGGTCGGTCCTCTGTCTTCGTTTGGTCGTCGCTCCTGTCGAAAGGCGTCGCCAGCAATCCTGCCTACACCGTGCGGCCGTACTTGTCGTCGAACCGAACGATGTCGTCCTCACCGACGTAGTCACCGCACTGCACCTCGATCAGCGTCAAGGGCACGCGGCCGGGATTTTCCAGCCTATGCCTGCTGCCAACCGGCACGTAGGTCGACTCGTTGGGTGCGAGCAGAACGTCCTTTTCGGACACCGTAACGCGCGCGGTGCCGCTGACGACGACCCAATGCTCGCTGCGGTGATGATGCATCTGCAGCGACAGCGACGCGCCGGGCTTGACCTCGATGCGCTTGATCTTGAAACGCGGCCCTTCCTGAAGCGTCGTGTAAGTCCCCCATGGGCGGGCCACGGTGCGGTGCAGCCGGTGCGTCTCATGATCGCGCCGCTTCAGCTCCACCACGACATCCTTGACCTTCTGCGTCGAGTTGCGGTCACAGACGAGCAACGCGTCGGGCGTGTCGACCACCACCACGTCGCGCAGCCCCACGGCCGCCACCAGCCGGTCTTCGCTCTGGATGTGCGTATTGACGCAGTCCGCGAGCACCACTTCGCCGCTGATCGTGTTGCCGGCGGCATCGGCCGGCAGTTCCTGTGCGACCGCCTTCCAGGAGCCGATGTCGCTCCATCCGAAGTCGCCCGGCAGGGCAACGACGTTCTCCGCCCGCTCCATCACCGCGTAGTCGATCGAAATGCTCGGGGCCCGCTCGAAGGCGGCGCGGTCGAGTTCGAGTCGCTGCGCGAACCGCGCATCGACCCTGCCGGACGCCAGCGCCGCTCGCGCAGCGCCGATTACGTCGGGTGCAAGCTGCTCGAGCGCGGCGACGATGGTCTTCGGCGTGAAGCAGAACATGCCGCTGTTCCAGAGGAACCGGCCCGAGGCCAGGTATTCCGTTGCCTTGTCGACGTCGGGTTTTTCGACGAAGCGCTTGACCGCAGCGGCGCCGTCGGCATCCGGCGCCGCGCACTCCAGGTAGCCGAAGCCCGTCTCGGGCATCGTCGGCCGGATGCCGAACAGCACGATGCGCCCGGCCAGCGCGAGTTCGCGCGCCTGGGCAACGAGCATCGCGAAGCGCGGCTCGTCCTGGATCAGGTGATCGGCCGGCAGCACCAGAAGGGGCTCCTCGCCGTGTCCGGCTTCGGCGGCCCAAACTGCTGCGGCGGCGATTGCCGGCGCGGTATTTCGTCCGATCGGCTCGAGCAGCAACTGCGTCGAGTGCGGCGCGCCACTGCCCATCGATTCGAGCTCCTCGCTGGTGCGGAAGCCGTATTCCCGATTGGTGACGATCAGGCAGTCGCGGCAGCCCGCGGCCACGGCGCGGGCGACCGTCCGCTGCAGCAACGACGCTCCATTGCCAAGCCGCATGAACGGCTTGGGCATGGCTTCGCGCGAGACCGGCCACAGCCGGGTGCCCGAGCCGCCGGACAGAATTACCGCGAGCATGGGTGCCTTTTCAAGTCGAGTCGTTGTCGGCGCCGCATGACAGCCGGGGCCCAGCGCCGGGAGGCCATTATCGCCGATGGCCTTCGAGCGAAGGCGCGCGCAGCGAAACGTACAATCAGTGCCTGTCGCCACCCGCGCTTCCAGTTTCGAGCAACCAGCGCATCAGTCCCTCACGTTTTCGTTGCTGCTCCGAGAATGACTGCCGCCATCGACGCGTCCCTCTTCAAGGCCTATGACATCCGCGGCATCGTCGATCGGACGCTGACGACCGATGCCGTGCGGCTGATCGGCGCCGCGCTCGGTGCCGAGGCGGTCGACCAGGGCGTGCGGGAACTGGTGGTCGGAAGGGACGGGCGCCTGTCGGGCCCGCAGCTGCGCGATGCGCTCGTCGAGGGCATCCGGTCTGTTGGCATCGGCGTGGTCGACGTCGGAATGGTGCCCACGCCGCTGCTGTACTTCTCGACCCACGTGCTCGGCACCGGCTCGGGCATCGAGATCACCGGCAGCCACAACCCGCCCGAGTACAACGGCCTGAAAATGATGCTCGCCGGCGCGACGCTGTACGGCGAGACGATCCAGAAGCTCAGACAGAGAATCGAGCGCGGCGCGGTCCCGCGTGCCGGCCGGCCCGGCGTCCTGCGCACGGCGGATGTTCGCGATGCGTACTTTCAGCGCATCGGCACCGATGTGAAGCTCGCCCGGCCGATGAAGATCGCCGTCGACTGTGGCAATGGCGTGGCCGGAGCCTTTGCGCCGGCGCTGTACCGGATGCTCGGCTGCGAAGTGATCGAGCTTTTCTGCGACGTCGACGGCACGTTTCCGAACCACCATCCCGACCCTGCGCACCCGGAGAACCTGCAGGACCTGATCCGTTGTCTGCGCGAAACGGATGCCGAGATCGGGCTCGCCTTCGACGGCGACGGGGACCGCCTCGGCGTGGTGACCAAGGACGGCAACATCATCTTCCCGGACCGGCAGATGATGCTGTTCGCCCGCGGCGTGCTGAAGAGCAACCCCGGTGCGGAGATCATCTTCGACGTCAAGTGTTCGCGCAACCTTGCGCGCGACATCGCCGCGCACGGTGGCCGGCCGACAATGTGGCGCACCGGCCATTCGCTGATCAAGGCCAAGCTGAAGGAAACAGGCGCGCCGCTCGCCGGCGAGATGAGCGGGCACATTTTCTTCAACGACCGATGGCCGGGCTTCGACGATGGCATGTACGCCGGCGCCCGCCTGCTCGAACTGCTGTCACGCGAGCTCGATCCATCGGCTGCCCTGAACGGGCTGCCGGACGCGGTCAGTACCCCCGAACTGCACCTGAAGACCGCCGAGGGCGAGAACTTCGCCCTCGTGGAGCGCCTGCAGCGCGAGGCGAAGTTCGCCTCGGCGCGCGAAGTAATCACGATCGACGGCGTGCGCGTCGAGTACGCCGACGGTTTCGGCCTGGCGCGCCCGTCGAACACCACGCCGGTGCTCGTGCTGCGCTTCGAGGCCGACGACGCTGCCGCGCTGGCGCGTATCCAGGCCGATTTTCGCCGCGCGCTGCTGGCGATCAAGCCGGACGCGAAACTGCCTTTCTGATCGTTCGGCGAGGCGGCGCCTAGAATCGGCGCTGCTATGGCAGCGGGCGGCGAGCGTTTCCTGATCGTGAAGACGTCGTCGATGGGCGATGTCGTACACGCTGCGCCATTGGCCAGCGATCTGGCGCGCCGATTTCCCGGCGCGGCGATCGATTGGCTGGTCGAGGAAGGCTTCGCCGCGATCCCGCGCATGCATTCGTCCGTCGATCGCGTGATCACCGTCGCCGTACGCCGGTGGCGACGGGAACCGCTAGCCGCGGCCACATGGCGCGCCATGCGCGATGCGAAGGCGCGGCTGCGCGATCAGCCCTATGGCGCGATCCTCGATTGCCAGGGACTGCTGAAGAGCGCCTGGATGGCGCGCTGGGCGGACGGCCCGCATTGGGGTTTCGACCGCGCCAGCGCGCGGGAGCGACTGGCCGCGCTGCTTTACACGAACACCGTTGCGGTGGCGCGCGAGCAGCACGCGATCGATCGCAACCGCGCGCTCGGCCACGCCGCCTGCGACACCGACGTCTCGGCGCCGCCGGTCTTTGGACTAGCGGCGCCGTGGCTTACCGACCCGGTGCTGGACGAGGCGACCTCGGTGCCTTATGCGGTGTTGCTGACCAACGCAAGCCGTCCCACCAAGCGCTGGGCGGCCGATCACTGGCGCGCGGTGGAACGCGAACTGCACCGCCACCGCTTGCGGTCGGTCCTGTTCGCCGGCAGCGCGAGCGAGGAGCAGGAGACGCGGGCGCGTGCCACCGGCATGGCCGGCGCATGGGTCGCACCGCGCGTCGGCATCGAAAACGTGGCGGCCGCGCTGGCGCGCGCCCGCATCGTCGTCGGCCTGGACACGGGGCTTTCGCACCTGGCCGCCGCGCTGGGCGTGCCGACGGTCGGCATCTACTGCGACTATGACCCGCGCCTGGCCGGCATCAGGGGCACGGCGCCCTGTGTGAGCCTGGGAGGCGTCGATGCGGCACCAGACAGCTCGGCAGTAATCGCGGCGTTAAACGATCTTCTTGAGGTCCGCGTGACAGCGCCGGTCCTGCCGTGACGCTGAAGCAGCGGCTGACGCTCGCAGCGTATTCGGCGGGCTGGTGGTTCGCCGCGCCGCTCGCCGCGCTGTACCTGCTATGGCGCGGTCTTGCCCAGCGCGAATACCGTTGGCACTGGGGCGAGCGTTTCCTCGGTCGCGGCTCACCGCCGCCTCCGGGGCGTCCGCTGGTGTGGGTGCACGCGGTGTCGGTCGGTGAGACGCGTGCAGCGCAACCGCTGATCGAGCGATTGGCGAGTGAACTGCCCGACGCGGCGTTCGTGCTCACGCATATGACGCCGACCGGGCGCGCCGTCGGCCAGTCGATCGTCGCCTCCCTGCCGGGTCGCGTGGTGCAGCGCTACTCGCCGTACGACCTGCCGTTCGCGGTGGCTCGTTTCATGCGCGAAGTGCGGCCGTCACTGGGCGTGGTGATGGAAACCGAAATCTGGCCGAACCTGCTGCACGCGGCGCGGCGCGCCGGCGTACCGCTGTTGCTTGCCAACGCACGACTTTCCGAGAAGTCGGCTGCTCGCGGGCGACGGGTTGCGCTGCTGCTCAAGCCTGCCGCGGCCACCTTCGATCGGATTGCCGCGCAAAGCGAGGCCGATCGGGCGCGGATCGCGCAGTGGTACGAAGGGCGAATCGACGTCACCGGCAACCTGAAGTTCGATCTGGAAGTGGATCAGGCGCTGGTTGCTGCCGGACGGGCACAGCGCGCGGTCTGGGACAAACGGCCGGTCTGGCTGTGCGCCAGCACGCGCGATGGCGAAGAGGCACTGCTGCTCGCTTCCCTGACGGGCTATCGCGGCAAATCGGCGTCTGACCCCATTTTCGTGATCGTGCCGCGGCATCCACAGCGATTTGACGAAGTGGTGCGGCTGATCGAAGCGAAGGGCATGACCTGCGTGCGCCGTTCGCACGGGCCTTGGCCCGCCGAGGTGCCGGCGGGCGCAGTGCTGCTCGGCGACACGATGGGCGAGATGGCGCTGTACTACGCCTTGGCCGACGTGGCGCTGATCGGCGGCAGTCTGCTCGATTTCGGCGCCCAGAATCTGATCGAGGCCTGCGCGGTTGGCACACCGGTCGTGCTCGGGCCGAGCACGTTCAATTTCGCCCAGGTCGCGCTCGACGCGGTTGCGGCCGGTGCGGCGATGCAGGTACGCGACGCCGATGCGGCGCTGGCGACGATGGCCGAACTGTGCGGCGACCAGGAACGGCTGCACGCAATGAGCATGGCTGCGCTGGACTTCTCACGTGCGCATCGCGGCTCGACGGCGCGCGTTGCAAAGATCGCGACCGAGCTGCTGGCGCACTGACCGGTGCAGCAAACGCCTCGGCTGTGGTCGGCGCCGATACGATTCGTGACAAACTTTGCAGGTCGGTTACCTGAGGGGCGGGTTAGTGTCGGCAGCCTGCGATAGCGTCCTGCACTGGATTCCGGTGGGATGCCCCGGGGCGCGCTTGCGGGCGCCCGGACCGCGGCGGAGTTCAATTTGCTGATCGCTGAACAGTCACCCACTGCAG
Organism: Burkholderiales bacterium; assembly: GCA_024641225.1. GTDB lineage: Bacteria > Pseudomonadota > Gammaproteobacteria > Burkholderiales > Burkholderiaceae_F > JADJWR01. The sequence goes on from JAHEDN010000150.1 coordinate 5,730, forward strand.
TTGCCGAAGAGCGATTCCTGCTCGGGCAGCGCCTCGTTGCTGAGGGAAAAATCTCCTCACGCGACCTCGAGCGCGCGCTTTCCGCGCAGCGGGAAACGGGCGGTCTCCTCGGCCGGGTGCTGGTGCGTCTGGGGCTGGTTTCCGAGCTCGACGTCGCCGGCGTGCTGGCGACGCAGATGAAAGTGCCGCTGGTGCTGGCCGATGCGTTTCCGGCCGTGCTGCCGATGGTCAAGCAGGTCGCCCCGGGTTTCTTCCGGTCGCATCGCATCCTTCCGCTCGATGTCCGCGACGAGGTGCTGCACGTGGTGATGGCCACACCGCAGGACGAGTTCGCGCTGCGCGCGCTGCGGCTGGCGAGCGGGCTGCAGGTGGCGCCGGCGATCGGCGTCGAGTCGGAGATCGACGCGGCCCTGGCCCGCGCGCTGGAAGGCGAAGGGCAGCACGATGCGGAGATCGAAGAGGCGGATTCCGCCGCGGCGAGCGATTTCGTCGAGCACCTGCGCGACCTGGCCAGCGAAGCGCCGATCATCCGCCTGGTCAACGTGCTCATCAGCCGCGTCACCGACCTGCGGGCTTCGGACATCCATCTCGAGCCTTTCGACGACGGCCTGCACGTGCGCTATCGCGTCGACGGCGTCATCGACACGGCCGAAGTCATCGAGCCGCGGCTCGCGGCGGCCGTCGTCTCGCGGCTGAAGCTGCTGGCGCAGCTGAACATCGCCGAGCGCCGACTGCCGCAGGACGGCCGGATAAAGACGCGGGTGAAGGGCCGCGA
>JAHEDN010000151.1 GCA_024641225.1 Burkholderiales bacterium
CCCGCCATATCTGTGTGGCGCCCGGGGGGTTGACTTCACGGTCGAACTCGCCGCTAACGCCCGGCAGATCGGCCGCTAGCGATGTCTGCTCCCGTCGCCACCTGCACGGTCTATTTCGACGGCGCCTGCCCGCTGTGCCGCCGCGAGATCGCCCATTACCAAAGCCAGGAAGGCGCAGCGTCGATTGCCTGGATCGACGCTGCGAGTTGCGATGCCGCCATGCTCGGCGCCGACCTCGGCCGTGAGGCCGCCCTGGCCCGCTTGCACGTGCGGCTCGCGGACGGCTCGCTCGTCTCCGGCGCCTCGGCGTTCGCAGCGATGTGGACTTCTCTGCCCGCTTACCGCTGGCTGGCCAGCATCGCGTCCCGCCGCCTGGTGATGAAAGTCTTGGAAGGGGCGTATTCGGGCTTCCTGCGCCTGCGCCGACTTTGGAGGCGCCCGCAACCAGGCACGTTCGCCTTGCCGCCGGCCGTGCTGGCCGAACTGCGCGCCGCGCACACAGGCGAGGTCTGCGCGGTGCAGTTCTATCGCGGCATCCTGAAAGTCTCCGTCGACGGCGACTTGCGCGCCTTCGCGGCGCGCCATCTGGCCGCCGAGCATCTGCATCTGCGGCGAATCCGCCGCTGGCTGCCAGTCTCGTCGCGCAGCCGCGTGCTGCCGGCGTGGCGCGCTGCAGGCTGGCTCACAGGCGCCGTGGTCGCGCTCATCGGCCGGCAGGCGGTGTTTGCGGCAGTCGCCGCTCTGGAGCGCTTCGCAGACCGGCACTACACCGCACGGATCGAGCGGTGGTCTGCACATCCCGCGCTCGATGAGCTGTGCTCGACGTTGGCCGCCTGCAGTCGCCGGGAAAGCGTCCAGCGCCGGATCCTCCCTGTGGGCGTGGACATGCGCGCGATGTCGCACAGCGCCGAACGATGAACATGCCGGCGACCAGGAAATTGGCCATGTCCCTGCTGAAGAAGCTCCCCGGATTCCAGCGAGCGCCCGCCGGTCTTGAATGGGAGATCCTGCGCCGGCTGCCGGTGATCACCGTTGCCGGCACCGCCTTCCTGATCGCCGGTGCGCTTGCCGCGCCGCTTTTCGCCAGCGGCGCCGACCTGGCCGCGGCCAAGTTCGCCACCACCGTCCGGATCGCGCTGGCCAGTGCGCTGGTGCTGCACTGGACGGTCGTCTTCACGGCAGCACTCGCCTGCCTGATCGTCGTCATTGCCAAGGGCCCGGCGTATGTCGCCGATGCCTATGAACTGATCGACTCCGATAGGCCCGCCCGCTAGAGCACCTTCGCATCGCCGCAAAGGAAATCTCCGATGACCACCCGCCGCAACTTTGTCCTCGTCTCGCTGCCTGCCGCCGCGCTGGCCGCTTTCGCCGCGCCCACCGTCTCTGCTCAGCAGCCGGCGAAGCTCGACGAGTCCGACCGCACCGCCGTGTCGCTCGGCTACAGGCACGACGCTTCGAAGGTCGATGCCGCCAAGTACCCCACCTACGCCGCCGGTCACAACTGCGGCAACTGCCAGTTGTTCCAGGGCATGGCGGGCGAAGCGTGGGGCGCCTGCCCGGCGGTGGGCAGCAAGCTGGTCAACGCCAAGGGCTGGTGCGTGGCCTGGGTCAAGAAAGCGTGAGCGGCGTGCGCCGAACAACTACCGATCGCGAGCGTCTCCATGACTGAAAGCGTTGCTTTGATCACCGGCGCCGGCGGCGGCCTCGGACGCGCCGTGGCTGCGCAACTGGCCGAGTCCGGCTGGCGTCTCGCACTCGTCGGCCGCTCCGCTGCGCGCCTTGACGGCGCAGGTCCGGCCGAAGCGCTGCGCATCGAGGCCGATGTTTCGACACCCGACGGTGCGCGCGTTGCCGTGGCGCAATGCACCGAGGCGCTTGGCCTGCCGGCGGCGCTGGTCAACTGCGCCGGCGGCACGCTGATTGCGCCGCTGCATCGGACCAACGAAGCCGCGTATCGCGCCTGCCTCGGCGCCAATCTGGATACAGCGTTCTTCTCGCTGGCCGCTTTCGTCGAAGCGCTGCGCGCGTCGCAGCGGCCGGGCGCGGCGGTACTGGTCTCGTCTGTGGTCGGGCACATCGGCGTCGCCAATCACGAGGCAATATCGGTCGCCAAGGCTGCCGTTGCCGGCCTCGTGCGCGGCGCGGCCGCCACGTACGCGCCGAGCCGCATCCGCGTCAACGCCGTCTCGCCGGGCTTCATGCACACGCCGGCCACCGCCTCGCTGGTAGCCAGCGACGCCAGTCGCGAAAGCGTGGCCAGGCAGTACCCGCTCGGTCGAGCCGGCAGTTCCGACGAGGTCGCGCAGACCATCGCCTGGTTGCTCTCGGCCGCGGCGGCGCGCATCACCGGGCAGGTGTTGCCCATCGACGGCGGCTTCACCGCCATTCGGCCGCTGGTGCGGTGAAGCCATGTCAGCGCGCACCGCTACCTGCAATCGGCCCGCCTCGGCGTTGCCGCCGGCCGCCGCCAATGCGCAGCGCGATTTCCCCTGCGGCGATGCTCTCGCATCGCCGCGTCGTTCCCTGGTAAGTCCCTCAACCGCAACAAAGGAGTCATTCTCATGAAACTCAAGTCCGCAATCGCCGTCGCTGTCACCGCCGCAACGTTCGCTGCCGCACCGGCCATTTCTGTCGCCGGAGGCAGCTACGGCATGAACAAAGCCGCCGCCGCCGCCGCCGCGCACGCCAATGTCGACATCGTCGACCTCGCCGTCGGTGCTGGCCAGTTCAAGACGCTGGCCAAGGCACTGACCGCCGCCGGCCTCGTCGGCACGCTGAAGGGCCCCGGACCGTTCACCGTCTTTGCGCCGACCGATGAGGCCTTCGCCAAGATCCCGGCTGACAAGCTGAACGCCCTGCTCGCCGACAAAGCCGCGCTGGCCAAGGTGCTCACCTATCACGTGGTGCCGGGCACGGTCATGGCCGCAGACGTGAAGACCGGCGCCGTCAAGACGGTGGAAGGCCAGTCGCTGAACATCGTCGCCTCGTCGATGGGCGTCACGGTCAACAACGCCAAGGTCACCAAGACCGACATCGTCGCGTCGAACGGCGTGATCCACGCCATCGACACCGTCGTGCTGCCGATGTAACGGCGAGCGGGGCGAAGAAGCCGGGGCAGTCCCGCCCGGCTTCCTCGCTCTGCAATCGCTTAGCGGTTCTTGGCAAGCACGAGTCGTCCGCAAACGGCGTTCTAGCTACGGCGTCCGGATTCAAGTCTTTTTTGGAGGCAAAACGCAATGACAGACACGGCAATGTTCTCCAGCGGCTTCGGTTTCACGCTTTTGCTGCTGGGCTTGGCGCTGACGGCCTTCGAGTTCAACCGGATTCGAAGGCAGCGCCGCCAGCGTGTCCGCGTGGCGGCGCGGCAATCGGCTCGCGCGCGCAGCGCGCCGCATGCGGCAATGCGCGGCCGTTGACCGCGAAAATTCCGACCGCCCGTCTTGATGGGCACCGATTCCATTCAATGAAGTCTTTTCAAGAGGAGATCTCACCATGACAACCCAAGCCCACGTCACCTGGCCCGATCTGGCCATCGACCTGTACGACAGACTCACCGGCCGCGGCGCCGAAATCAGCTACGAGTTCGACAATTTCGAAGTGGCCGTGCCCAACGGCACGAGCGACACGGCGAGCGCCGCGAACTGGAAGCTCAAGGGCCTGCTGAAGATCCGCACCCGCGACCTGGCCAAGCACTGATGGCGAACCGCGCGCCCCTGGCGGTGATCGCAGACCTCTCGCTCGCCACCGCCGGCGGGGAGGCGATCACCGTCGCGGCGGATGGGCAGGTCATCACTGTCACGCTGCCGCGGCTGTGGTCGCGCCGATGGGCGCCGGGCCCGCTGGCCGATCGCGGCCAGCGGGCAGCGCTGCTGGACCGCCTGCATCACGGCCTGCAGAGCGCCGACCTGACGCTGCGGTTCAAGGTTCGCCGGCAGGTTGTGGCGCAGCTCGCACCACAGTCGCGGCCGACGCCGCTGTCGCGGCTGCTCGGGCTGGGCGCGATGGAAGTCCGGCTGTTGCCGTTGGTACGCGCGCTGTTGCGCCAGGCACCGGCGCAGCAGCGCGCGTAAAGCAAGGCGATCCCATTGACCGCCACCTGCACATGAATGCTCCACCGCACGTTGCCGTCATTGGCGCCGGCATCGCCGGACTTTCTTGCGCCACCACGCTGCAGACGGCAGGCATGCGGGTCAGCGTGTTCGACAAGAGCCGCGGCCCGGCGGGCCGCTTGAGCACCCGGCGCGGCGAAGATTGGCAGTGCGACCACGGCGCCCAGTACTTCACGGCGCGCGACGCCGACTTTCGTGCCGAAGTGAACCGCTGGGTGGATGCTGGCGTTGCCGCAGTGTGGACGCCCCGCCTGCAGGTGCTGGGCGACGAATCGCTGCATGCGCCCGATCTTGCGATCGAGCGCTTTGTCGGCCTGCCGCGAATGACGGCGCCGGCCCGCTTCATGGCCGATACGCTCGATGTCAAGACGCAGTGCACGATCGCGCAGTTCGAGCGTCGCGCTGACGGCTGGGGTCTGCGCTCAGCCGAACACGGCTGGCTCGCACAGCGCTTCGACGCGGTGTTGCTGGCGGTACCCGCGCCGCAGTCTGTGCCCTTGCTCGAGCAGCCCGCGCCCGAACTCGCTGCGCTCGCCGCCAGCGCCACCATGCGCGGCTGCTGGGCGCTGATGCTGCGCTTTTCCGCGCCGCTTGAACTGCCATTCGACGCCGCCTTCGTCAACGGCGGCCCGCTGCGCTGGATCGCCCGCGACAGCAGCAAGCCTGGCCGCGGCGGCCCCGAAATCTGGCTGCTGCACGCCAGCCCGCAATGGAGCGAAGCGCACCTCGAGCACGACGTGGACGCCGTCGCTGCCGACCTCCTGCACGCGTTCAGCCAACTCGGCGGCCGGGCGCCACAAGCGTGGGTCGCGCACCGCTGGCGCTACGCCGACACCGAGCCCGCGCTGGAGCATGGCTGCGCGTGGCGCGGCGAAGATGCGCTCGGCCTGTGCGGCGACTGGCTCAATGGTGGCAAGGTCGAAGGTGCCTGGCGCAGCGGCCGGCTGCTGGCACGGCAAGTCTTGCAGTCATTTCTGTCGCGGCTGGCTGGCGCGGCCGTCTGACGGCGGCAGCTCGAAGCGATACGACGCCAGCCCGCGACTTTGCGAGGTCAGCACGTCGCTGGGCCTGCCTTTCAGATAGCGGTCGAAAAACTCGATGCCATAGCGGTTGATCAGGGCCGCATTGGGGCGGGCCTTCAGGCACGCCGCCACGTTGGGCAGACCGTTGCAGAGCAGGTTGGTCCACTCGAAATGCGTGCCGCCTGCGAGTTTGACGAAGAACTTCGGCGGCGCGGTCTTCGCGTAGGCGCCCTGCGGCCCCTCGAGGCTCGTCGTCATGCCCCAGTCGAGCCCCGCGCCCTGGTACATCACCGGCACCCCCAGCCGCGCCAGCGTGCCTCGAGCCATGAACGGCAGCACGTACGGCGAAAGCGCCAGCACCGCCTTGACCTGCGGCGTCTTCCACGCGGGCCAGCCGCCCGCCATGCCGATCACCGCGTAGCCGCCCAGCGAATGCCCCACGGCGCCGACGCGCGAGGTATCCGTGATGCGTGACAGTTGCGGATCGGCCGCCACCCGGGCAATCGCCGCGCGCAGATCGTGCAGGCGGCCGATTTCGCTGCGGTCGTTCCAGCTCGCGGGATCGAAGAACGACTTGTCGATACGCATGTTGCCGAGATTCAGTTCGTCGGTCCCGATCGCGCAGCTCGCATCCGCATGATCGGGCGCCGCCACGACATAGCCGTGCCGGGCGAACTCTTCGGTCAGCGCGATCGACTGCAGCGCGCAGCCGCCCCAACCGTGCGAGAACAGCACCAGCGGCACGCGCGGGCACGCCGCGGGAGGCGCGTCCCTGGCCACGCTGCCCGCGAAGTCGCTGGCTGATCGCGAGCGCCGCCGCTCGGTGGCTGCGGTTGGGTACCACACCGCCACCTTGCGGCCGCTGTCCAGCGTCAGGACGCGATAACCGGCTGAGAACGGTCCGCTGCAGTCCGCGGCCTGCGCGGGCAGGCACGAACCGAGCGCGAGGGCGAGGGCGCCGATAAGCAGTGCAAGGGTTGAGCGCGGCATGGTCATGGAGCAGGTTAACAACGGCCGTGCCGCCGCGGCCGACGATGGCCTGCCCGCTCGCTCCCGGGCCAGCGAACGAGACGTGCGGGCATCGCAGTCTTTGCCGGCGTGACGCTTGCGCGAAGTCGTGGGGTGCCGCCGCCGCACGAGCGATATCGGCGCGGCGAGCCTGGGCTCCGTTCTTCGACCATGTGCCGCGGCTATGCTTCGCACGACGCCGAAGCGCCGCCACGACTTCACGATCCATGCTCCGCTACGAAACGATCCCGGTCACGCCGTTCCAGCAGAACTGCTCCTTGATCTGGTGCGATCGCACGCTCGAGGCGGCGGTGATCGATCCG
>JAHEDN010000152.1 GCA_024641225.1 Burkholderiales bacterium
CTGCGCCATGCGGCGAGATGACGAGGCGCCAGGGCATCTCGATCGCCGTCTGGCGAGCGCCGGGTGCGGTGGGCTTCCGGCTGAACCGCAAGGGCCGGGCGGCGATTGCGTCGGGGCTGATCCGCAGGCCGCCGATCGCGGCGGTGATGTTTGCCGAGAAGCTGCTGCGCGCGACAGCGGCGTTCGCGTTGCCGCGCGAGCCGCCGCCGCTCGGCGCTGCTTCCAGCGGAACGAGCCCTCCGGGCAGTCCGGCGCGCAGTTGCAGCGTAGGCGCAGCTGCCGGACCCTCGAGGGCGCCGATGCGCAGCGTGCGCAGAGCCAGCGTGGACAGGCGCGCGCGCTGCGCAGGCGCCAATTTTTCGATGTAGCGGACGCTTGCGTCGAGCCAGTCAGCGATGCGGCCGATGCGCAGTTTCGGTTCGCGCGCGCGCGCAGTGGCGACGACGTCGAGCGCAAGCGACCGGCATGCGGCAAGCACGCCGGCAAGCGTGTATTCAGCCGACCAGCCCGCTTCGTCGGGAACGATGAAAGCGAGCCGGCTTTCACCCGCAATCCGCGCGCGTACCGGCGGTGTGCCGATGCCGGTGTCCGGCGGCGGCGGCACTGGTTGACGCTGGCTGTTGCCTTCCTTGTCGGCGATGCCCGTGCTCGGTACCTCGTAGAACACTTCCTCGGCGATCGACTGCGGCGGGAAGTGCAGGATCAGCCGCGCCGGACCGGTACCTGCGCGCGCAAGCGTCGGCGGCGAACCGGCCACGACCTTGAGGTTGACGACCTCGATGCGCAGCGCGAGCAGATCATCGGGTCGAACGACCGGCCGTCCCGCCTTTGCGCCGTCAAACAGACTGGTCACCGATTTCGGCGCGAACCGCCCCGGATCGACGACGACACCGCCGACGATCGGACCGACGCTCACGCCGGGTCGGATCGGTGCAGGCGCCACGACCCCCGGCCCCGGCGGAACCGCGACGTCGGGACGAACCGGCGCTGGCGCTGCGATCGGCGGCCGGACCGGTGCCGCAATGTTGGGACGTATGCGTGTCGGTGTCGCGACCGCAGGTCGCGCCGGTGCCGTAATCCCGCGACGCGCGACCAGACCCTGGGGGTCCCCGGGCTTGCGGGCCTTGGATCCGCCGGCGCCGACGCGCTTCGCAGTCTTCTTTGCACTCGCCGAGGAACCCGGCGCGCGGCCACTCCGCTTCTTCGCCATCGTGGCTCCTTGCCTCGTCCGGCGACGATCGAGTGCGGCACAGTGAACCCGAAGACGGCGCAGCTCAATCGCCGTCCTGCGCGACACGCATGAATGGCATCAACAAATGGATGAGCCGCGTCGATCTGCGCCTCGCTTTGATCGCGCGCGCCGATGCTCTTGCCGGCGAGCGCGCCGTTGCGGCCAATTGCTACAGCGTCAGCGTCGCGAACGGATGAATACGAGTTCGCCCTGCGCTGATGATGACGAAGGCGTCGAAGCAGCAGTGGGACACTGAGACGCGACGTGCCGGCTCGCTGCCCGCTTGCGCTGCCGCTTCTTTGCCGCGGTTGCGATCACGCACTTCGTTCGACTCCGCGAGGAAGCGTTGCGGGTGGCGTGCATCGAACACGGAACGACCTGCATTCCGTCCGCGTCGGCAAGTGCGGTTCGATACTGCGGGCTGGCCGGAAATGAAAAAGGGACGGGAGTGACCCGTCCCCTCTCGCAGCCGAAGCCCGGACCCGCTCAGCGGCGCCGCTTCTTCGCTTCGCTTGCCTCGGCCGCGGCGACCGCGGCGGCCGCGTTGACCTGCTCGGTCTTGGCGGCGAACTTCTGGCGGAACTTCTCGACGCGACCTGTTTCCGTCACGCGCGTCTGCGCGCCGGTATAGAACGGGTGCGACTCGGACGTCGTCTCCACCTTGTACAGCGGATACTCCTTGCCGTCCTTCCAGGTGATCTTGTCCTTGGTCTGGAGCGTGGAGCGCGTGACGAAGCTGAAGTCGCTGGAGATGTCCTGGAAGACGACCTCGCGGTACTCGGGGTGGATGCCTGATTTCATGGTTGCCTCACGTTTGGGTCGCCGGTTCCGTTGCGCCGCGGACGCGCCGCGATGCCGAACTACGTGCCGATCGATGGAAGGCCGCGATTATCCGCGAATCGGCCGGGCGGAGCAAACCTGCCTGCCTCCCGGAGCCGATCTGCGGCGGGCGAAGTCAGCTGCCCCGCCGCATCATGTCGAAGAACTCGGCGTTGTTCTTCGTCTGCCGCATCTTGTCCAGCAGGAATTCCATCGCCTCGATCTCGTCCATGCCGTAGAGCAGCTTGCGCAGGATCCACACTTTCTGCAGGATGCCCGGGTCGAGCAGCATCTCTTCCTTGCGCGTGCCGGAACGGTTCACGTTCAGTGCCGGATAGACGCGCTTCTCGGCCAGCCGGCGCTCCATGTGGATTTCCATGTTGCCGGTGCCCTTGAACTCCTCGTAAATGACATCGTCCATCCGCGATCCGGTGTCGATCAGCGCGGTCGCGATGATGGTCAGCGACCCGCCTTCCTCGATGTTGCGTGCCGCGCCGAAGAAGCGTTTCGGCCGCTGCAGCGCGTTGGCGTCCACACCGCCGGTGAGCACCTTGCCGGAGGCCGGCACGACCGTGTTGTAGGCGCGCGCCAGGCGGGTGATCGAGTCGAGCAGGATCACCACGTCCTTCTTGCTTTCGGCGAGCCGCTTGGCCTTCTCGATCACCATCTCGGCGACCTGCACGTGGCGCACCGCCGGTTCGTCGAAGGTCGAGGCCACGACCTCGCCGCGCACCGAGCGCTGCATTTCGGTGACCTCTTCCGGCCGCTCGTCGATCAGCAGCACGATCAGGATGACGTCCGGATGATTGGCGGCGATCGCGTGTGCGATGTGCTGCATCAGCACCGTCTTGCCGCTCTTCGGGCTGGCCACCAGCAGGCCCCGCTGGCCCTTGCCGATCGGCGCGATGATGTCGATCAGGCGGCCGGTGATGTTCTCCTCGGCTTTGATGTCGCGTTCGAGTTTCAGCGGCTCGTCCGGAAAGAGCGGCGTCAGGTTCTCGAACAGGATCCGGTGCTTGGTCGACTCCGGCGGCTGTCCGTTGACCTTGTCGACCTTGACCAGCGCGAAGTAGCGCTCGCCGTCCTTCGGCGTGCGCACCTCGCCCTCGATCGAGTCGCCGGTGTGCAGGTTGAAACGGCGGATCTGCGACGGCGAGATGTAGATGTCGTCGGTGCTCGCCAGATAGGAAGACTCGGGCGCGCGCAGGAAGCCGAACCCATCGGGCAGCACCTCGAGCGTGCCGTCGCCGAAGATCGGCTCGCCGGCCTTGGCCTTCTTCTTCAGGATGGCGAACATCAGTTCCTGTTTGCGCATCCGGTTGGCGTTGTCGATTTCGAGCGTGCCGGCCATGTCGATCAGCTGCGACACGTGCTGGGCTTTGAGTTCGGAAAGTTGCATGGGGCTTCGGCGGGAGAGGTGGGGCGCCAGGGGACAGGCAGGCGCCCGCGAGGGAATGAAGCAGTCGTGGCCGGGCCGGCGGCCCGGCCCGATCCGACTAGATATTGCTTTCGATGAAGGCGGTCAGCTGCGACTTGGACAGCGCGCCGACCTTCGTGCCGACCACGGCGCCGTTCTTGAACAGCATCAGCGTCGGGATGCCGCGGATACCGTACTTGGCCGGCGTGGCCTGGTTCTCGTCGACGTTCAGCTTGGCGACCTTGAGCTTGCCCTTGTAGTCGCCGGCAACGTCTTCGAGGATCGGCGCGATCATCCGGCACGGTCCGCACCACTCGGCCCAGTAGTCGACCAGCACCGGCTCGTCGGACTTCAACACGTCGGCGTCGAACGACGCGTCGCTCACGTACTTGATGGCTTCGCTCATGGAATGTCCTCTTGGCGCCGCAACAGGCGCACAGATACGGGGAGAAGGTGGGGCCTTACGGGGATCAAGACCGGCCGGCAGCGCCCGCGGGGCGATGGGACGATGGCCTGAATTGCCGTAATGGTAGCACCGTGGCCGTGCCGTGCGGGGTTTGGTTTCCGCGCGGCCCGGCGAAGTCGCGTTTCCACTATCGTGCCGCCGTGCCGACCGAGCGCCTGATCCTTCCTGCCGATGCGCGCTTCTGGCCGCAGGCCGCGCGCGCGGTGGTCGAGTTCGCTGCGCGGCAGGGCCGGCCCGCACGGCAGTTGAATGCGCTGACATGGCTCGTGCCCGGGGGCAGTCACGCGATGCTGGCACGGGCGGCGTTGCGCGAGCACGTCGGCGGGGTGGCCTTCATGCCGCCGCGCATCGCCCCCCTCGCGGTGTGGCTCGGGCGGCCGCTGCGCAGTGGCCCCGCGGCGCGTGCCGAACTATTCGCGGCGCTGCGCGCCAACGCCTGGGTGCGCGATTCGTTCGGTGCGCAGCCGGCCGCGTTGTGGTCGCTGGCCGCCGGCATCGCCCAGCTCGCCGACGAACTGACCTGGGCTGCCGTCGATGATGCGGACGCGTTCGCCGGTCGGCTGCAGGCGAGCCTGGCCCGGCACTTCCACCGTCGCGCGGCACGCGCATTGCAGCCGCAGGCGCAACTGGTGCTGCAGCTGTGGCGCGCGCGCCGCGATGCCGGTGACGGCGCCACCGCTGCGCTGCGCGAACTGCAGGCGCGCGCCGCAGCCGCGGACGCACCGCTCATCTACCTGGCTGGCCGGCCCGGCGACGGCGTCGCTGCCTGGGAGCAGGCCTTCCTTGAACGCTGGTCGCAGCGCGCTCCGGTGCTGCAGATCGACACCGACGTGCAAGGCGCGCTCGACGCGCACCCGCTGCTGGCGGCTGCCTGGCCTGAGCTTGCCGGCGTCGAAAGCGAGGCGCCGATCGCACGCCGTGGCGACGCGCTGGCCGGTGACGCGTTGGCGCTGCCGCTGGCGATACGGGTCGCATCCTCCCTCGAAGAGGAAGCCAGCGCCGTCGCGAGGCAGGTGCTCGACTGGCGGCGCGCGGGCGTCGAGTCGATTGCCCTGGTGGTGCTCGATCGGCTGACCGCGCGCCGCGTACGCGCGCTGCTCGAACGCGCGCAGGTGGTGGTGCGCGACGAGACCGGCTGGAAACTTTCGACCACCAGTGCTGCCGCTGCGCTGATGCGCTGGTACGACCTGGTTGCCGATGACCTGTACTGGCGCGATCTGCTCGACTGGTTGAAGTCCAGCTTCACGCTCGCCGGCCGGCCGAACAAGGTGCAGGAGGTGGCCTTCCTGGAGTGGGCGATCCGCGCCGGGGGCGCCCTGCAAGGCGCAGGCGCGATCCGCCGTGCGCTGGCCGACTACGCCGCGCGCGAGCCGGGGCAGGCGGAGGAAGCCGCAGGGGTTACGGAGCTGCTCGACCGGATCGTCGAACAGCGGCACATCATGCAGCGCGCCGGGCCGACGCTCGCCGCTCACGTGCGTGCGCTCGGAACGGTCATCGATGCGCTGGGCATGCGCGCCGCACTGTCGGAAGACCCGGTCGGCCGCAGCGTGCTGCGCGAGATCGACCTGCTCGGCAGCGAACTGGCCGGCCTCAGCAGCCGTGCGTCGCTGGCGGAATTCCGCGCGCTGCTCGCCGCGCGCTTCGAAGAGGCCGCGTTCGTCGATACGCAGGTCGATTCGCCGGTGGTGATGGTGTCGCTGGCCGCGACCACGTTGCGCCATTTCGATGCCGCGGTGCTGATCGGCGCGGATGCGCAGCACCTGCCCGCCGTTTCCGGGGAACTGCTTTTCATGTCGAACGCCGTGCGCGCCGAGCTGGGTCTGGCGACGGCCGAGCGTGAACTGAATGCGCAGGGGGCGCAGCTTGCCGAGCTGCTGGCCAGCGTGCCGCGCGTGGCCGCAACCTGGCGCATGCACCGCGGCGACGAGCCGAATCCGCTGTCGCCGCTGCTGCAGCGGCTACAACTCGTCTGTCGCCGGGCGCTTGGCGACGACCTGGTGCGCCGTTCGTCCGAGAGCAGGTTCGAAGTTCGGCCCTTGCCGACCGTGCGGCCGGCGCCCTGTGCGGCGGCACTGTTGCCTGACCGTCTTTCGGCAAGCCAGTGTCAGAGCCTCGTCGACTGCACCTACCAGTTCTTCGCGCGCGGGCTGCTTGGACTGTCCGAACCGGATGACGTGATCGAGCTGCCCGACAAGCGTGATTTTGGCGACGCGCTGCACAGGGTGCTGAGACGCTTTCACGAGGAATGGGGCGACGCCGAATTCGACTCGCTCGACCCCGCGCCGCTTGCCGCCGGTCTGCGCCGGCACGCGGCCAAGGTGTTCGAGCCGCTGATCGAAGGCGCGCCGGCGATGCTCGCCTTCGCGCGCCGCTTCGACGGCCTGGTCGACGGCTACGTCGACTGGCTGCGGCAGCACGCGGGCGAGGGCTGGCGCTTCCGCGCCGGCGAGGCGCGGCACGCGCGGCGCGTGGCGCTGCGCGACGGACGGGAGATCGATC
>JAHEDN010000004.1 GCA_024641225.1 Burkholderiales bacterium
CGGCGAACATGGCATCGGCATGACCAAGCTGGAATTCCTGACCGACGAGGAGACGAAGCAGTTCCGCGCCTACAAGAATCGCGTCGATCCCGAAGGCCGCTTCAACAAGGGCAAGCTCCTGCCGGGCGCCACGCTCGAGGCTGCGTACACGCCGAGCTTCGGCCTGATGGGTCACGAGTCGCTGATCATGCAGCACTCCGACATCAATTCGATTTCGGACGCGATCAAGGACTGCCTGCGCTGCGGCAAGTGCAAGCCGGTGTGCGCCACGCACGTGCCGCGGGCCAACCTGCTTTACTCGCCGCGCAACAAGGTCCTTGCCACGTCGCTGCTGATCGAGGCCTTCCTGTACGAGGAGCAGACCCGGCGCGGCATTTCGCTGCGGCACTGGGACGAGTTCGACGACGTCGCCGGTCACTGCACGGTCTGTCACAAGTGCGCCACGCCGTGCCCGGTCGACATCGACTTCGGCGACGTGACGATGGCGATGCGCGATCTGCTGCGGCGGATGGGCAAGAAGCGCTTCAACCCCGGTGGCGCCGCATCGATGCTGTTCCTGAACGCGACCCGGCCGGAAACGATCAAGCTGGTGCGCAAGCTGATGATCGACTGGGGGTTCAAGGCGCAGCGACTGGGCAACCGGTTCTTCGCCCTCGCCGCGCGCGCGCAGACGCGGCAGCCGCCCGCGTCCACCGGCAGGGCGCCGCTCAAAGCGCAGGTGATCCACTTCGTCAACAAGAAGATGCCGGCCGGCCTGCCGAAGAAGACGGCGCGTGCGCTGCTCGACATCGAGGACCGCCGTTACGTGCCGATCATCCGCAACCCCGAGAAGACGCCGGCCGATGCGGAGGCGGTGTTTTATTTTCCCGGCTGTGGTTCGGAGCGGCTGTTCTCGCAGGTGGGGCTCGCCACGCAGGCGATGCTATGGCATGTCGGCGTGCAGACGGTGCTGCCGCCAGGCTACCTCTGCTGCGGCTATCCACAGCGTGGCTCGGGACAGTTCGACCGGGCGGAGAAGATCATCACCGACAACCGGGTGCTGTTGCACCGCGTCGCGAACACGCTTAACTACCTCGACATCAGGACGGTCGTGGTCAGCTGCGGAACGTGCTACGACCAGCTCGTCGGCTATGAGTTCGAGCAGATCTTCCCCGGCTGCCGCATCGTCGACATCCACGAGTACCTGCTCGAAAAGGGCGTGCGGCTCGACGGCGTGACGGGCGTTCGCTACATGTATCACGACCCCTGCCACAGTCCGATGAAGCAGAACGACCCGATGCAGACGGTGAACTCGCTGATTGCCACCGCCGACGGCCGCAGGATCAGCCGGAGCGATCGCTGCTGCGGTGAGTCCGGCACGCTCGCCGTGACTCGGCCCGATGTGTCGACCCAGGTGCGCTTCCGCAAGGAACAGGAGCTGCGCAAGGGGGCCGCAGAGCTGCGTGCCGACGGCTTCGGTGGCGAGGTCAAGGTGCTGACCTCGTGTCCGTCGTGCCTGCAGGGTCTGGCCCGCTACAACGACGATGCCGATCTCGATGCCGACTACATCGTCGTCGAACTGGCGTGCCACCTGCTCGGTGCCGACTGGCTGCCGCGCTACGTGGCGGCAGCCAACAGCGGTGGCATCGAGCGGGTGCTGGTTTGAGCCCGCCGACGTGCGCGCTGTGCGCCGACGACGGCGGCGAAGTGCTGGCCCGCAGCGGCCTGCTGCGCGTAGTCCTCGTCGATGACGCCGACTATCCGGGCTACGTGCGGGTGATCGTCAACGCGCACGTGCGCGAGATGACCGATCTGGCGCCCGCGGACCGCCGACGCCTGCTCGACGCAGTCTTCGCCGTCGAGTCTGCCCAGCGCGAGGTATGTGCGCCGCACAAGATCAACCTCGCCAGCTTCGGCAACGTGACGCCGCATGTGCACTGGCACGTGATTCCGCGCTTCGTCGACGACGCGCATTTCCCGGAGCCGGTCTGGGGTGTGCGGCAGCGCGAGCCCGAGACGGCGCGCCTGGCAGAACGGCGAGCGCGGCTCGACGCCCTGCGCGCGGCAGTCGCCGCCCGGCTAGCGGCCGCGGCCTGATCGGGCCGCGGCCAGGCACCCTACGCGGTGCGAGCCACGACCAGGTTCGTCACCCGCACCGCGCCGGCGCGCTTCAGCGTCGTTGCGATCTCGTCCAGAGTCGAGCCGGAAGTCATCACGTCGTCGATCACCGCGATGTGCATGTCGGCGAGTTCGCCGCAGGCGACGAAGGCGCCGCGCACGTTGCGGCGGCGCTCGGCCAGCGCCAGGTCCATCTGCGCCGCAGTGTGCCGCGTGCGCAGCAGGATGTCGCCGCGCAGTGGCCTGTCGCAGGCCGCCGCCATGCGCCGCGCGATCTCGTGGGCCTGGTTGAAGCCGCGCTCGGCCTGGCGTTCGAAGGCGAGCGGCACCGGGCAGATCGCGTCGGCTCCGGACAGGAGGCGCTGCGCGGCACCGGCGAGCAGCGCCCCGAACGCGGAAGCGAGCGGCAGCCGGCCGCCGAACTTCAACGCTGCGATCATCCGGTCCACTGGAGGGGCGTAGTCGGCCAGTGCGATCGTTGCATCGAAGTGCGGTGGCGCGCTCAGGCAGCGGCCGCAGCGATCTCCGGGCTGGGCCGGTGCCGGCAGACGAAGCGCGCAGACTGCGCAGCGCGGTACTTGCGCCGCGAAAAAATCCTGCGCGCAGCCTGCGCACAGCGGGTCGCCAGGCGCGATGTCGCACACCACGCAGCGCGGCGCGAGCAGTCGTCGCAGCGGCGCCATGCCGAGCACGAACAGGCTGCGCGGCGCGCGCTCCACACCGCCGTCGGGACCGGAGGTCGTCATCAGCGGCCAGCATATACTCGCGGCGCTCTTCGCCAGCACGGTGCCCCGCGCCCCGTACCCGCCCGACGCCCCGTCATGTCGCTCGGCCCCGGCACCTCCGAACTCACCCCAACCATCGTCGATCCGCCGCGGATGGCGGCGCGTATCGATACGGTGCGGCGCCAGTTCGACCGTCGCGCCGCGCGCTTCGCGCAGCACGATTTCATCGTTCGCGAAGTCGGCCGCCGGCTGATCGAGCGGCTGCAGGTCATCCGTCTCGACGCGCGACGCATCGTCGACGTCGGCTGCGGCACCGGCGGCGCGCGAGATGCGCTGCTGGAGCGCTATCCACAGGCGCACTGGCTTGGCGTCGACATCTCGCCGGCGATGCTCGCCGGTTCCGCATCGACTTCGCTGCTGGCGCGCCTGCTGCCATGGCGCGCGGCGCGCGCGCGGTTGGCATGCGCCGAGGCGGCAGCGCTGCCGCTCGCCGACGGCAGCGTCGATCTGGTGTTCTCGAATCTCATGCTGCACTGGCACCCGCAACCGCATACCGTGTTTCCGGAGTGGCTGCGCGTGCTTCGCGTCGACGGGCTGCTGCTGTTCTCGTGTTTCGGCCCCGACACGCTGAAGGAGCTACGTTCGGCTTATGCCGCGGCCGGAATCGACGCGCGGCCGATCCCGTTCGTCGACATGCACGACTTCGGCGACATGATGATCGCAGCGGGCTTCGCCACGCCGGTTATGGACGCCGAGACGATCCGCCTCACCTTCGCGTCGCCGCAGGGGTTGCTCCGCGAGGTCGCCGCGCTTGGCGGAAACCCCTGCGACGACCGCGCGGCGGGCCTCGTCGCCGGCAGCCGCGCGCGTGCGCTGCTCTCGGCGTTGCGGGCGACGTCCGATGCCGAGGGGCGGATCGCGCTCAGCTTCGAAGTAGCCTACGGCCATGCGTGGAAGCCGCAGCCGCGCGGTCGTGGACAGTCGACCGTACTTCTCGATGACCTGCGTACGCAGTTGCGCAGGGCGTGACGGGAGCGAGACATCGTATTCTGCAAACTGCGGTCGACCGGCCGCGATCAACATGGGGAGGAAGCCGAGATGGGTCTTTTTTCATTCCTGAAGGAAGCGGGGCAGAAGCTGTTCGGCAAGGAGGTCAAGGCCGCCGAGGCCGCGACGGCCGACCCGGCCAAGAAGGCCGAGGCCGACCGCGCCGCGGCAACGGCGATCGAGAACTATGTGCAGACACTCGGCCTGAAGATCACGGCTTTCACCGTGACTTTCGACACGGCGACCGGGATCGCCAAGGTCTACGGCGTCGCCGACGATCAGGAGACCAAGGAGAAGGCGATTCTTGCGGCGGGCAACGTCGAGGGAGTCGCCGGCGTCGACGACCAGATGACGGTCTCGATTGCCGCGCCGGCCGCCCAGTTCTATACGGTGGTCAAGGGCGACACGCTGTCGAAGATCGCCAAGCAGTTCTACGGCAACGCCAACGAGTACATGCGCATCTTCGACGCCAACAAGCCGATGCTCACCCACCCGGACAAGATCTACCCGGGGCAGAACCTGCGCATTCCGTCGAAGTAAGCGCGCCGTTTCGCACTGCGGGCCGAGGTTGTCGCGGCCCGGCGCCGGTTGCCGACGCGGCGTCTTGGCGGGCGTGCGTGGCCCCTTACCTACCCGGGGGGGATGCGCGGCGGCCGCCAATGCCTATAATCCGCCGCTTTGCGCCGGGCCGGGCCCATATTTTCGGGACGGCCACGCCGACGGGGCTCCGCTGCTGGTACCCGTGTGCGCACAGAGTTCTGCGAAGCCCTGTCGATGATTGATCCTGCCCGTTGCTGGATGATCAAGCGCAACTGCTCGGCGAGCCCGAAGCAGCTGGCCTGGGTCTTCGCGTCGATCGTCGCCGTGTCGTTCGCTTTCGGCGCCGCTTTCGCCGCGCAGGGGCTGTGGCTGGTGCTGCCCTTCGTCGGCGCCGAGATGCTCGCGGTGGCAGCCGCCTTTTTCTGCTACGGCCGAGGGGCGGCGGACTACGAGCGGATCGAGATCGGCGGCGGCGAGATCGCCGTCGAGCAGATGGAGGGGAGCCAGCGTTCGGTGCGGCGTCTGCCGTCGCCATGGGCGCGGGTCGAGCTGCAGCGGCTCGGGCGGAGCGGCCGGACAACGGTCTGGCTTGCCGCCGGGGCGGAACGCATCGAGGTGGGGCGCCACCTGCTCGATGCGCGTCGCGTGCAGCTGGCGCAGGAACTGAGGATGGCGCTTGCCCGGCCTATGCCGGCGTGACGCGTCCTCGAACGATCGTGAATTGCAGCGCAGGAACGACAAGATGACGATTCGCTCGATGTGGCAGACACTCCTGAAGTTGGCCGTGGCGGCAGCAGCGACCGCCGCCGCAGGCAGCGCCGCTGCAATTCAGAGCCGCTACAACCTGGCGCCGCCGGTCACGCGCATCGCCGAGGAAATCCACAGCCTGCACTGGATGATGCTGGTCATCTGCGGCGTGATCTTTGTCGCGGTTTTCGGCGTCAT
Organism: Burkholderiales bacterium; assembly: GCA_024641225.1. Lineage (GTDB taxonomy): Bacteria > Pseudomonadota > Gammaproteobacteria > Burkholderiales > Burkholderiaceae_F > JADJWR01. The sequence continues at coordinate 5,355 of JAHEDN010000004.1, forward strand.
GTTCTATTCGATCTACGCGCACCGCAGGTCGAAGGGTGCCGTGGCGGCCAATTTCCACGAGAGCACGAAGGTCGAAATCGTCTGGACGGTGATTCCGTTCCTGATCGTGATCGGCATGGCCGTGCCTGCGACCAAGACGGTGGTCGCGATGAAGGACACCAGCAACGCCGACCTGACGATCAAGGCCACCGGCTACCAGTGGATGTGGGGCTACGACTACCTGAAGGGCGAAGGCGAAGGGATCTCGTTCCTGTCGCGCCTGTCGACGCCCCGCGCGCAGATCGACGGCTCCGATGCGGCCGGCCGCCTGGCCAACAAGACGTATCTCATCGAGGTCGACAACGAAGTCGTGGTGCCGGTGAACAAGAAGGTGCGCGTGATCACCACCGCCAACGACGTAATCCACGCCTGGTTCGTTCCGGCCTTCGGCGTCAAGCAGGACGCGATCCCCGGCTTCGTGCGCGACACGTGGTTCCGTGCGGAGAAGGTCGGCACCTACCGCGGCCAGTGCGCCGAGCTGTGCGGCAAGGACCATGCCTTCATGCCGATCGTGGTGCGCGTCGTGAGCGCCGAGGACTACAGCAAGTGGGTCGGCGAGAAGAAGCAGGCGCTGGCCGCGGCCCAGGACGATCCGAACAAGACCTGGGAGCTTGCCGAGCTGAAAGAGCGCGGCGCCAAGGTCTACGCGGCCAACTGCCAAGCCTGCCACCAGGCCAACGGCCAGGGCGTCAAGGGCGCCTTCCCGGCCCTCGACGGGAGCCAGGTGGTGATGAACAAGGAGCAGCAGATCGCGATCTTGCTCAACGGCAAGAACGCGATGCCGTCGTGGAAGGCGCTGTCGGACGTCGAACTGGCCGCCGTCGCAACCTACGTCAAGAACAGCTGGGGCAACAGCGCGGGCTCGGCGGTACAGCCGTCCGAGTTCACCGCAGCCCGCAAATGAGTCGAGTTCTGAGCCCCTTTCGGATCCGCCACTGAGGTAAAGCCATGAGCGCAGTCGCCCACGAACACCTGCACGGCCACGATCACGCGCACGACCATCCGCACGGCTGGCGGCGTTGGCTGTTCGCGACCAACCACAAGGACATCGGCTCGATGTACCTGTGGTTCAGCTTCGCCATGTTCATCACCGGCGGCATCCTCGCGCTGGGCATCCGGACCGAGCTGTTCCAGCCCGGGCTGCAGGTGTTCCAGCCCGAGTTCTTCAACCAGATGACCTCGATGCACGGGCTGATCATGGTGTTCGGCGCGATCATGCCGGCGTTCGTCGGTTTCGCGAACTGGATGATCCCGCTGCAGATCGGCGCGCCGGACATGGCCTTCGCGCGCATGAACAACTTCAGCTTCTGGCTGCTGCCGCCGGCGGCGATGCTGCTGGTGGCCTCGTTTTTCGTTCCCGGCGGCGCGATCGCCGCCGGCTGGACCGTCTACGCGCCGCTGACGCTGCAGATGGGCATGGGCATGGACATGGGGATCTTCGCCCTGCACATCATGGGCGCCAGCTCGATCATGGGCTCGATCAATATCATCACCACGATTCTGAACATGCGCGCGCCCGGCATGACGCTGATGAAGATGCCGATGTTCGTCTGGACCTGGCTGATCACGGCGTACCTGCTGATCGCGGTGATGCCGGTGCTCGCCGGGGCGATCACGATGACGCTCACCGACCGCCACTTCGGCACCAGCTTCTTCAACGCCGCCGGCGGCGGCGATCCGGTGATGTACCAGCACATCTTCTGGTTTTTCGGCCACCCCGAGGTGTACATCATGATCCTGCCGGGCTTTGGCATCATCAGCCAGATCGTGCCGGTGTTCTCGCGCAAGCCGCTGTTCGGCTACGCCTCGATGGTCTACGCCACCGCGTCGATCGCGATCCTGTCGTTCATCGTCTGGGCGCACCACATGTTCACCACCGGCATGCCGGTGACCGGGCAGCTGTTCTTCATGTACGCGACGATGCTGATCGCCGTGCCCACCGGCGTGAAGATCTTCAACTGGCTGGCGACGATGTGGAAGGGTTCGATGACCTTCGAAACGCCGATGCTCTTCGCGATCGGCTTCATCTTCGTGTTCACGATGGGCGGCTTCACGGGGCTGATCTGCGCCATGGCGCCGATCGACATCGCGATCCAGGACACCTATTACATCGTGGCCCACTTCCACTACGTGCTCGTCGCAGGTTCCCTGTTTGCGCTCTTCGCCGGGGCGTACTTCTGGCTGCCGAAGTGGACCGGCCACATGGTCGACGAGAAGCTCGGCAAGCTGCATTTCTGGGCCTCGATCATCACGTTCAACGTCACGTTCTTCCCGATGCACTTCCTGGGGCTGGCCGGCATGCCGCGGCGCTACGCGGACTATCCGATGCAGTTCGCCGACTTCAACATGGTGGCGACGATCGGCGCGTTCGGATTCGGCCTGTCGCAGCTACTCTTCCTGGCGGCCGTGCTCAAGTGCATCAAGGGCGGCGCGAAGGCGAAGGCCAACTACTACGACGCCGAGGACGACGGCCTCGAATGGACCGTCCCGTCGCCGGCGCCGTTCCACACTTTCGAGACGCCGCCGAAGGTCGAGTGGAAGCACGCGCACTGAACATGATCGGCCGCCACGGCGGCGGCGTTCCAAGGCAGACCAGGCCATGGTGAGCGAAGGCGACAAACGGCAGAACCGCAGGACCGCGCTGATCCTGCTGTCGGTCGTCGCCGTGTTCTTCGTCGGCGTGGTCGTCCGCCACTGGCTGTACGGCGGCTGAGCCGGGTCCTGCAGACATGAGCGACGCACACACGTCACCGCCCGAAAACCGCGCCATCCTGCGCAAGCTGCTGGTCGTGGCGGCGTTGATGTTCGCCTTCGGCTGGGCGCTGATCCCGCTGTATCGCAAGATTTGCGAGGTGACCGGGATCAACCTGCTGACGAACAAGGATCCGGCGGCGGAGGCGCGTGCACGCAACACGCAGGTCGACACCAGCCGCACGATCGTCGTCGAGTTCGACGCCAACCGGCAGGGACCCTGGCGCTTCAGGCCGCAGGTGAACCATGTCACGGTCCATCCCGGCGAGTTGGTCCACGTCGATTACGATCTGGTCAACCTCGAGGGCCGCGCGATGGTCGGGCAGGCGATCCCGAGCTATGCGCCGATGCAGTCGGCCCGCTACTTCCAGAAGCTGGAGTGCTTCTGCTTCAAGCAGCAGGTGCTGGCCGCCGGAGAGACGCGCAGGTTCCCGGTGGTGTTCTTCGTCGATCCGGAGTTGCCGAAGGACGTGACGCAGATCACGCTCTCGTACACCTTCTTCGAGGTCGCCGGCGCACTGCCGCAGGCGGGCAAGGACGCTGCCGGTGCAGGCGGCTGAGATGAATCCGGCCGAGGCTCCGCATCGCCGCAAGGCATCGCTGGGCCAGACCGCGCGCGCGGTCTTCTGGTCGTTCTTCGGCGTGCGCAAGCGCGCCCACTACGAAGCCGATTCGGCGCAGCTGAATCCGGTGCACGTGATCGTCATGGGGGTGATCGGCGCGGCAATCTTCGTCGCCGTGCTGATCCTTATCGTCCGCTGGGTCGTCGGCTGAAGACCGGCACGGGCAAGTACGGAAGGTCGAGAGGGGAGAGCAAGATGGGCAACACGCACAGCGGCACCGCGCCGGACTATTTCGTTCCGGCGCCGTCGAACTGGCCGATGGTCGGGATGATCGCAATGATCCTGACCACGTTCGGCGCGACGATGCTGGTCAACAAGGTGCCTTACGGCGGTTACCTGGCGCTGGCCGGCTTTGCCGTGCTCATCTACATGATGGTGGGCTGGTTCGGCGCGGTCATCGGCGAATCGGAGACCGGCCGCTACCGGAGCAAGGAGGACCTGTCGTTCCGCTGGGGCATGGGCTGGTTCATCTTCTCCGAGGTGATGTTCTTCGCCGCGTTCTTCGGCGCGCTCTTCTACGCGCGCGTGATCACGATGCCGGCGCTCGGCGACTTCGACCACAAGCTGCTGTGGCCCGACTTCACCCCCACCTGGCCGCATGCGGGCCCGGCTGGCGTCGTCGAAAACTTCAGCAGGATCCATGCCTGGCCGCTGCCGACGATCAACACCATTCTGCTGGTGACCTCGGGCATCTGGCTGACGATCGCGCACCACGCGCTGCGCGCCAACCACCGCGGCAAGGCCGCCTTCTGGTTGTTCATGACGCTGGCCTTCGGCTTCACGTTCGTCGGCATCCAGGCCTATGAGTACGCGCACGCCTACAGCGACCTGAACCTGCGCCTCGACTCCGGCATCTTCGGCTCGACGTTCTTCATGCTGACCGGCTTCCACGGCTTCCACGTGCTGGTCGGTGCGATCATGCTGACGGTCGTGCTGCTGCGCGTGCTCAAGGGCCACTTCAAGCCGGAGCATCACTTCGCCTTCGAGGCGGCGGCGTGGTACTGGCACTTCGTCGACGTGGTGTGGATCGGGCTGTACATCGTCGTGTACTGGCTGTAGCGGGGCCGGGATCCGCGGCAGGCGAAAACGGCGCCCGCGGGCGCCGTTTTCATTCGGCGGTACGCACCCTCAGCCGTACCGGTGCGGCTCGATCCAGCCCATCCAGTAGCTGAACCAGATGAACAGCAGCAGCAGGACCGAAAGGGCGACCCGCACCGTCAGCGCGTTGACCGTGCGGTTGGTCGAGCCGCGGTCGCGCACAAGGAACATCAGCGCGGCGCCGAGGGCGACGAGGATGCCGGCAAAGGCGACGGCGATCAGTGCTTTCATGGCGCGAAGGGGGGTGGCCAGCGCCGATTATCGCAGCGCGGCGGTGGAGCCTCGGCGATGATCCGCGCCAGGACCGTCGTCGCACTCGTCGCGGCAGTGTCGTCGATCATGCTGACGATATCGCTCGGCAACTGGCAGTTGCGTCGCGCCGACGAAAAGCTCGCCTTGCAGAAGCAGTGGGATTCGGCGATGGAGGCCGCGCCGTTGCCGGTTGACGGCGCCGGCATCGCGGCGGTGTCCCGGGACCTGCCGAAGCGCGTGCGGGTTCGCGGGCGCTACCTCTTCGAACACGAGGTCTGGCTCGACAACCGTCAGATGGACGGTCAGGCGGGACTGATGCTGATCGCGCCGCTGCGGCTTGCAGATGGCGCCGTGGTGCTCGTCAACCGCGGCTTCGCGCGCCGCGATCCGAGCGACCGCGCGCGACTGCCCGAGGTCGCACGGCCCCGGGACGAGGTGACCGTCGAAGGTCTGGCCGTAGCGCAGACCTCGCGCGTGCTGCAGATCGGCGAGAACGCGCCGACCACCCAGGGGAGGCCGGCTGTTTGGCAGAATCTCGACTTCGATGCCTTCGAGCGCACCAGCGGCCTGGCGGTGGCGCGCTGGGTCGTGCAGCAGACCGACGCTCCGGACGATGGCCTGCTGCGCAACTGGCCGCGCCTGAGCGCCGGCGTGGACATGCATCGCGGCTATGCGCTGCAGTGGTACGCGCTTGCTGCGCTGATTGCGGCGCTTGCACTTTTTTTCGGTGCGCGTGCACTGTGGCGGTACCGATCTTCGCCGGGCCGATGCGATGACTGAGACCGCGCCTTCGGCGCACAAGCTTTCCCACTGGCGGCGCTATCGCACGCTTTACCTGCTGCTCGTGGTATGTGTCGCGCCGGTGATCGCCTCGTACACGGCCTACTACCTTGTGCCACCTTCGGGGCGTACGAACTACGGCGAGTTGATCGAGCCGCAGCGGCCGATGCCGGCAATCGCCCTGCGGCGGCTCGACGGAACGGCCGTGCCGGCAGCGAGCCTGCGCGGCTCGTGGCTGATGGTGCAGGCTGACGGCGGCGCGTGCGGGCCCTCCTGCGAGAAGAAGCTCTGGCAGATGCGACAGGTGAGGCTTACGGCCGGCAAGGCTGCCGACCGCGTGCAGCGCGTGTGGTTCATCACTGACGGCACGCCGCTTTCCACTCTGGTGATCCGGGAGTTCGACGGCACGCTGTTCCTTCGTGCCAGCGCCGACGAAGTCGCCTCCTTCCTGCCTCTGCCTGCCGACCCTGCGGCCAAGCTTGCCGACCACATCTGGCTGATCGACCCGCTGGGCAACCTGATGATGCGCTGGCCCAAAGAGGCCGACCCGAACCGCATGAAGAAGGATCTGACGAAGCTGCTGAAAGCCTCGGGGATCGGGTGAAGCGTGGATCCGGCGGCGCTTCTGTTACTTGCCCTCAAGGCCGTGGCGATCGCGGCGCTGCCGCTCGCTTACGTCACGCTGTCCAGCGACCCGCACAAGTACCGCAAGCTGGCCTGGGTCACGGCATTCCTGACCCTCGACCTCGTGATGTTCGGCGCCTTCACGCGGCTGACCGACTCCGGCCTCGGCTGTCCTGACTGGCCCGGCTGCTACGGGCACTCGAACCCGCTGTCGGCCGGCGAGCAGATACGCGCTGCCGAGACGGCGCTGCCTTCCGGTCCGGTGACGATGACCAAGGCGTGGATCGAGATGCTGCACCGCTATTTCGCGATGGCGGTCGGTTTCCTCGTCATCGTGCTGACGGCGTTCGCCTGGCGCCGCTGGCGGTTGGAGCGCAAGCCTTCGCCGTGGCTCGCGACGCTCACGCTCGCTGCCGTCTGCCTGCAGGGCGCATTCGGCGCGCTGACGGTGACCATGAAGCTGCAGCCGGCGATCGTCACCGCGCACCTTCTCGGCGGTGTCTTCCTCCTGGCGCTGCTGACCTGGCTTGCGCTGTGCGAGACACCGATGCCGCCGGTCGATCGGCGTGCATCCGCCGCGAGGCCGCTGGCCATCGTAGCCGCGCTGCTGCTGATCGTGCAGATCGCCCTGGGCGGCTGGGTCAGCACCAACTACGCCGTGCTGGCCTGTCCCGATTTTCCGATGTGCCAGGGCCGAATCGTTCCCGAGCAAATGGATTTTGCGGCGGGTTTCACGCTGTGGCGCGACCTCGGCATGTCTTCCGACGGCGCGCCGATCCCCTTCCAGGCGCTGGTGGCGATCCACTGGACCCATCGCAGCTTTGCGTACGTGGTCGTTACCGTCCTGGGGCTGCTGGCCTGGCAACTCTGGTCTGTGAAGGGCATCTCGACGCTGGCGCGCGCAGTGGCCGCCGTAGCCGCAATGCAGTTCGTCACCGGAATTGCCAACGTCGTTCTCGACTGGCCCCTGTTGCCGGCCGTGCTGCATAACGGCGGCGCCGCCGTGCTGCTGACGCTCGTGGTGGCGATCAACTACCGGCTCGCAACGGTCGGCGCCCAGGCGCACGGTTGGGCGTTGCCCCGTGCACGCGGGCACGGCGGCGGTTAGAATCGCGCCCTTTCCGCATCTGCCAGCGCCCGTCCCTGGCTGCCGATCGACCCCCGATGCAGATTCCCGCTGACACCGTCCTGCGCCCCGCCTGGCAGCACATCGCGCGCCAGTACTGGCTGCTGACCAAGCCGCGTGTGACGCAGCTGGCGATCTTCTGCGCCGTTATCGGAATGTTCCTGTCGGGAGCCGAACTGCCGAGCCCGGCGTTGGTGGCGGCGGCGACGATCGGCATCTGGCTGCTGGCCGGTGCTGCGTTCGCGGTCAACTCGATCATCGAGCGGCAGATCGACGCGAAGATGGCGCGCACGCGCATGCGGCCAGTCGCGCGCGGCGAGATCACGCCGCTGCAGGCGATCGTGTTTTCCGGAGCCATCGGCGGCGTCGGCATGTGGCTGCTTTACACCCAGGTCAACGCACTGACGATGTGGCTGACCTTCGCCACCTTCGTCGGCTATGCCGTGATCTACACCGTGCTGCTGAAGCCCAATACGCCGCAGAACATCGTCATCGGCGGCATCAGCGGGGCGATGCCGCCCGTGCTCGGCTGGGCGGCGATGACCGGCGAAGCGCCGGCGCAGGCATGGCTGCTCGCGCTGATCATCTTCGTGTGGACGCCGCCGCATTTCTGGGCGCTGGCCCTGTATCGCCTCGACGACTACCGCAAGTCGGGTCTGCCGATGCTGCCGGTCACGCACGGCGAGCGGTTCACGCGCCTGCACATCCTGCTGTACACGGTCGTACTCGTGGCCACGACGACGCTTCCGTACACGATCCAGATGTCCGGGCTTCCGTACCTGGCCTGTGCGCTCGGGCTCGGCGCCGGATTTCTCGCCTATGCCTGGCGCCTGTACAGGAACTACAGCGACCGGCTGGCGCGCGCGACCTTCAGCTACTCGATCGTCTACCTGGCGGCGCTTTTCGCCGCGCTTCTGGTCGACCACTACGTCGCCGGGTAGCCGGGAGCCGCCGCGCGGCGAGCGCGGCAGCCATGCCATGAAGCGCCTTCTTGCCGCCCTTGCCCTGCTGGCCCTCGCGGCGTGTTCCAGGCCGGGCTTCAACAACGTCGACATCACCGGGGCCAGCTACGCCAACGAGTTCTCGCTGACCGATCACACCGGCGCGCGGCGCACGCTGGCCGACTACCGAGGCAAGCTGGTGGTGATCTTCTTCGGCTTCACGCAGTGCCCCGACGTGTGCCCGACCACACTGCAGGAGATGACCGAAGTGAGGCGTGCACTCGGTCGAGATGCCGATCAGGTGCAGGTGCTGTTCGTCACGATCGATCCGCAGCGCGACACGCGCGAGGTCCTGGCGCAGTACGTGCCGGGATTCGATCCGAGCTTCGTCGGGCTGTATGGCACGCCCGAGGAAACCGCACGCACCGCCAAGCAGTTCAAGGTCTTCTACCAGAAGGTGCCGGGGCCGACCGAGACCTCGTACACGATGGACCACACGGCTGGCAGCTACGTGATCGACAAGTCCGGCCAGCCGCGACTGTTCCTCAAGCACAACCAGGGCGCGGCGCCCATCGTTGCCGACCTGCGCCGCCTGCTCTAGCCGCCGCGTCGGCGTCGCCGACGCGAGGGTCAGCAGAGCGCGCCGGTCTCGGCATTGACAGCGACACTGCTCGCCAGCACCGGCGCGCCGGGACGCGCGGGCCTGATGTCGAAAGCATTCAGGACGCGTTCGTCGAGTTGCAGCTCGAAACCGATGAACAGGCTCGCCGGCGCGCCCGCATAGTGGTCCCGCGCGTACCGGTCCGTGGCGGGGTCGAGTACTGCATGAGGTTCGAAGGGATCGAAAACGACCCAATCCCCTGGCTCTGCCGGAGCCCGTGCCCCACCGCGCGCGAACACGATCTCGCGCGGCGGGCCGGCGACGCACCACGCTCCGAAAAGCACCGCGCCGTAATGCGCGTCGTTGTGGAAGAAGGCGCCGCGGCACGCATACCACTCGAAGCCCGTGCGCAATGAGTCGCGCAGCGTGGCAGGCAGCGCATCCGCCAGCGCCGAGCGCAGTTCGTCGCATTCAAAACTACCCAGGCCGTGAACGCGTCCCGGAACGACGACCGGGGTAGTGTCGGGCAGATCCAGCTCCAGCAGGGCCAGCCGACCGGTGAGCAGGCGGGCGGCGCTGCCGCGATCAGCGGCCGGCCCGCGGCAGACGGCCTGCGCACACGGCAGTTCGACGAACCGTGCTTGCCTCAGGGCCACAAAAAAAGAACCCCGCAGGGGGTGCGGGGTTCTGAAATCCGCCTCTTCGGAGGAGAGGGGGGAGGAGGAGAGGCGGACACTGCAAAGAGCTAAGCCAGAAGCTCAGACCGGCAGGCGCTCAGGCCACAACCTCGAGTGCCGTACGTAGCTTCTGCAGGGCTTTGACTTCGATCTGGCGAATCCGTTCCGCCGATACGCCGAATTCATCCGCGAGATCGTGCAGGGTGGCCGTACCCACGTTGCCGTCGACGTCTTCGTCGAGCCAGCGCGCCTCGATGATGCGGCGGCTGCGGTCGTCCAGGCGGGCCAGCGCGTGCCGCACGCCGTCGGTCTGCAGGCGCTCGTTCTGCCGTCGCTCCAGAACCCCGGTCGGCTCGGCGTCGGGGTCGGAGAGGTAGGCGATCGGCGCGAACTCCTCCTCGCCGTCCTCATTGCGGCCCTCGAGCGACAGGTCGGCGCCGGTCATCCGCGTTTCCATTTCGGCGACTTCTCCCGGCTTGACGTTCAGTTCGCGGGCGATATGCGCCACCTCGTCCTGGGACATCGTGCCAAGACCCTGCCTCATGCGGCGCAGATTGAAGAACAGCTTGCGCTGCGCCTTGGTCGTGGCGACCTTCACCAGCCGCCAGTTGCGCAGAATGAACTCGTGAATCTCCGCCTTGATCCAGTGCAGCGCGAACGACACCAGCCGCACGCCGCGCTCCGGGTCGAAACGCTTGACTGCCTTCATCAGGCCGATGCTTCCTTCCTGGATCAGGTCGGCGTGAGGGAGGCCGTAGCCGAGGTAGTTGCGTGCCACTGATACGACCAGCCGCAGATGCGACAGCACGAGCTGCCGTGCGGCGTCCAGGTCTTCGCGCTCGCGAAAGGCCCGCGCCAGCGACACTTCCTCTTCGGCCGTCAGCATCGGCACCCGATTGACTGCCGTGATGTAGGCATCGAGGTTGCCGAGGCTGCCGGGATGCAGCGCCAGCGCACCCGCGTTAAAGGGAACCAGTGAGGTTCGACCAGACATGCAGCGATCTCCTTTTGCAGGGCATGTTAGCACTCGCGATCATTGAGTGCCAACCCATAGACCCCTCAGGCCGACGTTGGTTCAAAAACCCGGTCATCAGCGTTAACCTTAAGTAATTAATGGATATTAACGAGAGTGAGTAGCTACTGACATAAGCAAATCTGAGTCGGGTCGCGGACTCAGCGCAGCGAACGCAGCGCCCACCGGGTACCCAGCGCTGCGGTAACACCGCCCAGGATCGCCGCGCCAACCGTGGCGGCCACCAGCCACCGGAGCGGCAGCGGCTCCAACGCCAGTTCCACGCCGTAGAGCTTCGCCAGGTCGGCAGCCTGAGGCGCCGCAGCCTCAAGACCGGCCCAGCTGAGACCCGCTGCCAGCGCGATTCCGCAGCCCAGCGTCAGCGCGCCGGCGTAGGCGAAGGGCCGGACGATGAACCGGGTATCGGCGCCCACCAGGCGCAGCACCCACATCTCGTCAGCGGAACTGGCCAATTGCAGCTGGACCGAGGCAAGTACGATGAGCGCCAGTAGCGCGACTGCCAGGATGCCGACCACGGCGCCGGCGGCGCCGGCGGCGCTCAATAGTGTCGTCACCTTGCGGTGCCAGCCAGTGTCCGCCACCACGGTTTCCACGCGTGGCAGGCCGCGCATGTCGGAGACCGCCTGCTCGAACTGGTCCGGGGGCGTCTGCGCCGACATGGTCACCACCAGTGCGTCGGGCAGCGGGTTGTCTTTCAGCTCGCCGAGCGCGCTGTTGCCGGTGCGCCGGGCAAGCGTCTTCAGCGCGGAGTCGCGGGTAATCCACTCGACCTGTATTACCCCGGGGTGGCCCGCCAGTCGCGACTGCAGCTGGCGGATCTCTGCCGCCGGCACGGCCGGGGCCAGGAACAGGTTGATCTCTGGCCCGAGCGGCAATTGATCCGCAAGCGGCGCCGCCGAGCGGGCGATCGACGCTCCGGTCAGCGGTATGGTGAATGCGGCCGCGGCCAGCAGCACCGCCAGCACGAAGCTGCCGGGCCGGCGCCGAAGCAGCCGCACCATCTCGCGCACCGCGTGAGCGCGCACCGCAAGTGGGTTCATTCTTCGAGCCGACCTTCGACCAGGCGCAGTCGACGCGACACGGGCGGCAGCGACACGCGCTCACCGTGCGAGGCCATCACCACGGTTACGCCGGCCTGCGCGAACTCATCGAGCCGCTTCAGAATGTCGGCCGCGGTCGCGGCATCGAGAAATGCGGTCGGCTCATCGACCAGCAGCAGCGGCGGGCGGTTGACGATCGCACGCGCCAGCGCCGCCCGCTGCCGCGCGGCGGCGGAGATCTGCATCGGGGTCGCCAAGCCATCGCCCAGTCCGACCCGTTGCAGGGCAGCGCTCGCACGTTCTGCGGCTGCCCGTCGCGAAAGCCCGGCGGCGAGTGCCGGGAGCATCACGTTTTCCAGCACGCTGCGGTCAGCCAGCAGGCGCTGATCCTGCGGCATGACCCCGATTGCACGCCGCAGCGCGATCAGGGCGGCACCGCGCAGGCGCGTCGTTTCTTCGCCGGCGATCACCACGCGTCCGCCATCGGGCGCGAGCAGTCCCGCGATCAGCCACAACACCGTCGACTTGCCGGCGCCGTTGGCGCCGGTCAGGACGACGAACTGCCCCTTTGCAACGGTGAAGCTCAGGTCGCAAAGCGCAGGCGGCGTCCCGCCGAACTGTTTGCGCACCCGATCGAACTCGATCAGGGGCGAGGGGAGGGCGGCAGGGTCGGTCATCGAACGTCGAAGGGGATTTCGGCACGCGCATCGGCGCGCGCGCCGCCGCGATTCTAGGTTCCGTCTCTGCCAGGCGCCCGCGGTAAAGTGCAGGCCCAACCGATGTCGGCGCCTTGTCATCCGGCTGCCATCCGGCCCGCCTATGGTCAAGAAGAAACCTCAAAAACCGCACCGCGAGGATCCCCCCATCGTCGAGCGCACGAGCGCGCCGGCGGTTTCGCCGCCGGAACGCTTCCTTAGTCGTGAGTTGTCGCAGCTCGCCTTCACCGATCGCGTCCTCGCGCAGGCGGCGCGCGACGACGTGCCGCTGGCCGAGCGGCTGCGCTACGTGTGCATCGTCTCGTCGATCATCGACGAGTTCTTCGAAGTGCGCATGTCCGACCTGATCGACGAAATGATCGAGTCCGGCGGCTGGGGACCACTGGCGCCGCAATGGGAGTCCTTCGTTCGCGTTTCCGAGCGCGCGCACGCGCTGGTCGAGCGCCAGTACCAGATCTTCAACGACGTGATCTCGCCGGCGCTAGAGAGGCGCCGGATCGTCATCCTCAGCCACGCGCAGAGAAGCGGGCCACAGCGCAAGTGGGTGCGCGAGTACTTCGAACGGGAAGTGAGGCCGCTGCTGTCGCCGATCGGGCTCGATCCGTCGCATCCGTTCCCGTTGCTGATGAACAAGGCGCTGAACTTCGTCGTCCAGATCGAGGGCAAGGACGCCTTCGGGCGGCCGTCGTCGATCGTGGTGCTGAAGGTGCCGCGCGTGCTGCCGAGGGTGATTCCGCTGCCGGCCAAGCTGGCGCCGCGCACGCAGGCGTTCGTGATGCTGTCGTCGGTGATCCGCGCGCATCTGGCCGACGTCTTCCCCGGTCGCACCGTGCCCGGGTTCTCCCAGTTCCGCGTCACTCGCGATTCCAACCTGTGGGTCGACGAGCGCGAAGTGCATAACCTGCGCCAGGCGCTGCGCATGGAACTGACGCAGCGCCACTACGGTGCCGCGGTCCGTCTCGAGGTTCTGCGCACCTGCCCGCCCCATCTGGAATCGCTGCTGCGCGAGCAGTTCGCCCTGCCGAACGAGGCCGTCTATCGCGTTGACGGACCGGTCAACCTCGTGCGTCTGAACGAGCTTGTCGACCACCTGACGCAGCCGGAGTTGCGCTGGCCGTTATTCACGCCGGCCTGGCCGGCGAAGCTGAAGCTCGGCGTCGACATGTTCGAGCGACTGCGCGCGGGCGATCTGCTGCTGCACCATCCCTTCGAGAGCTTCGAGCCGGTGATCGAGTTCCTGCGCCAGGCCGCACTCGACCCGAAAGTGGTTGCGCTGCGCATGACGCTCTATCGGACTGGTACGACGTCGATACTGGTCGACCTGCTGATCGAGGCGGCCCGGCGCGGCAAGGAAGTCACGGTGGTCGTCGAACTGAAGGCGCGCTTCGATGAGGAAGCGAACATCGGACTGGCCGAGCGGCTCGAGAAGGAGGGCGCCCAGGTCGTCTACGGCGTGGTCGGCCTGAAGACGCACGCCAAGCTGCTGCTCGTGCTGCGCCGTGAAGACGACGGCAAGCGCCAGAAGCTCGTGCACTACGCGCACCTGGGCACCGGCAACTACCACCCGGCAACGACCAAGCTTTACACGGACTTCGGCATGCTGACGGCAGAGCCGGAAATCTGCCGCGACGTCGCCCGCGTCTTCATGCACCTGACGAGCCTGGCCAAGGTGGAGAAACTCACGCACCTTTGGCTGGCGCCATTTTCCCTGCACAAGCAGGTGCTGGAGGCGATCGCGCGGGAAGCTTCCTGGGTCAAGAAGGGCAAGCCCGGTCGCATCATCGCCAAGATGAACGCGTTGATCGACGAGGCGACGATCAACGCGCTTTACGACGCGTCGGCTGCCGGCGTGCACGTCGACCTGGTGGTGCGCGGCGCCTGCGCGCTGAGGCCGGGCGTCAAGGGGCTATCCGAGAACATCACGGTGCGATCGGTCGTCGGGCGACTCCTCGAGCATCACCGCATCTTTTACTTCCGCAACGGTGGCGCCGATGACGTCTACCTGTCGAGCGCCGACTGGATGGGGCGCAACCTGTTCCGCCGCATCGAAGTGGCGTGGCCGGTTCGCGACGCGAAACTCCGGCAGCGTGTGTTCGACGAGGGTCTGAAGCCCTATCTAGACGACACGGCCGAGGCGTGGGTGCTCGGCTCGGATGGCGTCTATCAGCCGCCCAAGGTCGGCGCGACCGGCCGCAGCGCCCAGCGACTGCTGCTCGGAACGCTGGCTGAATCCGCATAGGGGCTAGCTCATGGAACTGTTGCTCTGGCGTCACTGCGAGGCCGAGCCCGGCGAGCCGGATCTCGGGCGGGTCCTCACCGGCAGGGGCGAGAAACAGGCACGGCGCGTTGCCACCTGGCTGCACGCGCATCTGCCTGATTCGACCCGGATCCTCGTCAGCCCTGCCCGCCGCGCACAGCAAACCGCGGCCGCGCTTGCCGAACTGTCGCCGCGCAAACTGAAGATCGTCGATGCACTGGCGCCTGGGGCCAGTGCGGAAGACGTGCTGCGGGCAGTGCGCTGGCCCGCCGCCAAGGCGGCGATACTCGTGGTCGGCCATCAGCCCACGCTCGGTTGGGTTGCCAGTCGCCTGCTGACCGGCGCGGAAGCCGACTGGCCGGTCAAGAAGGGCGGGCTCTGGTGGCTCAGTTCACGCAGCCGTGACGGTATCGAGCAGGCCGTCGTGCGGGCGGTGATCAATCCCGACCTGGTCTGAACCACGCAGCGGGCCGATCCGCCGTGTCACAGCGGCCTGACGGTAAGGCGCAGCCCGATCCTGTCCCACTGCTCAGACTCCTCGTCGAGCAGGAACTGCGTCAGCGGGTGACGCGCCAGCCAGCCGCCCTCCATCCGAAATTCGAAGCTGGCGCGCGCCGCTCGCAGCGTCCACTTTGGAAGTTCGATCGGCCGGCGCGCGTGGCACAGGATCACAGCCAGTCGCAGCGCCAGGATCTTGGCCACCCGCGCCCGCTCAGAAAGCGCCTCGGCAACCTTCTTCAGGTTGCCGCGCTGCGCGAGGATCAGCGTGGCAATACGGCGCTGGTCAGTGGTCGAGAAGCCGGCCATGTCGGCGTTGCCGACCAGATACGCGCCGTGCTTGTGATGGTCGTTGTGCGAGATGGCGAAGCCGACTTCGTGCAGCGCGGCCGCCCAGGCCAGCCGTTTGACCTCCTCCTCGCCTGCCTGCGGGTCCAGCGCGTCGTGAATTTCGCGCGCGACTCTGGCGACCTGCTGCGCCTGCGCGCGGTCGACATCGAACCGCTTCTGCAGCCGTGCCACGGTTGCATCGCGCAGATCGCGGCGCTCTCGGCGGCCGAGCAGGTCGTAAAGCAGTCCCAGCCGTAGCCCGCCGCGCGCCGGCACCAGTTCGGTGACGCCGAGCGTCTCGAACACCGCGCTGAGGACGGCGATGCCGCCGGCCAGCACCTGCGCGCGCTCAGGCTTGATGCCCGGCAGCTTCAGCTTGCGTATTTCGCCGTACTCGATCAGCAGCTGGCGCAGGTGAAGCAGCGCCTCGGATGTGATCACGCTGCCGTCACCCCACTTGACCTGCCGCAGCAGCTCGGCGACAGCCCCGACCGTTCCGCTGGCGCCGAAGGCCTGCTGCCAATGGGAGCGGCTGAAGACGCTCACTGCTTCCTCGATCTCGGCCGCAGCGGCGACCTGGGCCTTGCGAAAGCTGGCGCGATCGAGCGCTCCATCGCGGAAGAAGCGCAGCGTGGTGTTGACGCAGCCGACCTTGAACGACTCCGCGGCGCGCGCCTCGAAACCCTGGCCCACGATGATCTCGGTCGATGCGCCGCCTATATCGACCACCAGCCGCGGTTCTTTGGAGGGAGGCGCCGAGTGCATGCAGCCCTCGAAGGTCAGCCGGGCCTCCTCGCGTCCGGAAATGATGTCGATCGGATAGCCGAGGGCGTCCTGCGCCTCGAGCAGGAATTCATCGCTGTTCGGGGCGTCGCGCAGCGTCTGCGTGCCAACGGCGCGAACCTGCTCCGGGCCGAGGCCGCGCAGCCGCTCGTTCATCCGCCCCAGGCACTCGCAGGCTGCGTCGATCGCCTTGCGCGAAATGCGCCGGTCAGCGCCGGTCCCGGCGGCCAGCCGCACCGTTTCCTTCCAATAGCCCTGCAGGTCGATGTGCCGGCCGTGTGCGCGGCCCATCTGCAGGCGAAAGCTGTTCGAGCCGAGATCAACCGCGGCTAGCTGCATAGCGCGCGCCGAGCGATGTAGTCATGAAGGCGATTCCCGGTAGCGCCTTCGCCAGACGATTGAAGGGTGGATAGTCGGCACCACATCGACCACCCTCAGCGCACGTTGCGCCGAGGCGGCGCCGATGGACATGGCAGGCAGGGCAGTGGCGGCGAACTGGCGCATGGCGGTTCCTGCCGGGTCCTCGTCGCGATATCCGGCCATCGTAGCGGAGGCGAAGCGGCAACAACGGCGGCAGCACTTGATCTAGCACAGAGCGCGGAGCGCGGTCGATCCGGCACCATGCCGGCCATGGGAAAACATGCTGAAGACCGCCGCGCGCGGCTGGCCGCGCCTCGCCTGGCGCGTGAACTGAAGACCATCGATGTGATGCTGCGCATATCCTGCCGCGACCGGCATGGCACCGCGGTCGGCCTGTGCGAAGAGTGCGCGGCGTTGCTCGACTACGCAAAAAGGCGTCTGGCCGGCTGCCCATACGGCGCCGAAAAGCCCACTTGCGCCAATTGCCAGATCCATTGCTACGGCCCGCGCGAACGCGAGCAGGCGCGCGAGATGATGCGTTATGCCGGGCCGCGGATGATGCTGCGCCACCCGTACCTGGCCATGATGCATGTAGTCGACGGCCGCCGGCCGGCACCGCCGAAGCCGCGCGGGGCGTCGCGCCCTGCGGAGCCGAGTCCCGCTGTCTCTGCGCTGCTTTCCTCGCCCAAGCGGTGACCGTCCGGCCGCGCGCGAATTTCGCGGCTACTCCGCACCGACCAGCGCCGCGGCGAAGCGCTCGGCGACGAAGGGCTGCAGGTCCTCGAGTTTCTCGCCGACGCCGATGAAGTAGATCGGCAGCGGCTTGCCGCGCCTTTCGCGCGCGATCGCCGCCAGTACGCCGCCTTTGGCGGTTCCGTCGAGCTTCGTGATGATCAGTCCGGTCAGCCCGACGGCGTCGTCGAAGGCCCGGACCTGCGCCAGCGCGTTCTGGCCGTTGGTGCCGTCGAGCACCAGGATCACCTCGTGCGGCGCGCCTTCCATGCACTTGCCGATGGCCCGCTTGACGCGCTTCAGCTCGTCCATCAGGTGCAACTGCGTCGGCAGACGACCGGCCGTGTCCGCGATCAGCACGTCGATGCCCCGCGCACGCGCCGCGGCGACCGCGTCGAACACGACAGCCGCCGGGTCGCCACTTTGCTGGGCGATCACTTCGACGCCGTTGCGCTCGCCCCAGACTGCCAGCTGCTCGCGGGCCGCTGCGCGGAAAGTGTCGCCGGCGGCGAGAAGCACCGTCTTGTGCCGGTCGGCAAGCCAGTGCGCCAGCTTGCCGATCGAGGTCGTCTTGCCGGCGCCGTTGACGCCGGCGATCATCATCACCAGCGGCGTCTCGCGCGCCAGATCGATGGTCGCGTCGCACGGCGCAAGCAGCGCGGCGAGTTCGTCGCGCAGCGCATCGCGTACTTCGGCCGGCGTCTTCAGCCCCTTGAGCTTGTTGCGGTTGCGCAGCGCGGCCAGCAGCTCGGCCGTCGTGGTCGAGCCGCAGTCGGCGCCGAGCAGTGCGACTTCGAGATTGTCGAACAGCGCATCGTCGATGACGCCGCC